>JAXDKY010000449.1:0-4018 GCA_034666885.1 Chloroflexota bacterium | reverse complement strand
GCGGCCTCGGTGATGAGCTCGGTCGTCATCGACAGCAGCTGGTCGAGGATCGATTCGGCGTCGCGCATCCCGCCCGCGGCCAGTCGGGCGATGAGTGTCAGGGCTGCAGGCTCGATCGCGCGAGCGTCGGCTTCGAGGATCCGGGTGAGCTTTCCCTCGATCTCGGGAACGGTCAGCCGACGGACGTCGAAGCGCTGGAGGCGCGACAGGATGGCCGGCGGGAAGCCCGAGGGCTCGGTCGAGGCGAACATGAAGATCACGAAGTCGGGCGGCTCCTCGAGCGATTTCAGGAGCGCGTTCCAGGCTTCTTTCGTGATCTGGTGGGCCTCATCGAGGATGTAGACCTTGCGCCGCAGGTGCCCGGGCGGGTAGGCCAGGCGCTCACGCAGATCGCGGACCTCGTTGATGCCTCGGTTGGACGCGGCGTCGATCTCGAGGACGTCGAGGGTCGTACCCTCCCGGATCGCGACGCACGCTTCACACGCGTCGCAGGGGTCGCCGTCCTGGAGGTTCGTGCAGTTGACCGCCTTGGCCAGGATCCTCGCCAGCGAGGTCTTGCCGGTCCCGCGCGGACCGACGAACAGGACCGCGTGCGAGACACGCTCGGTCCGGACGGCGTTGCGAAGCGTCTCGACGACCGCTTCCTGGCCGACGATCTGGCTGAATGTCTGGGCACGCCAGCGTCGGTACAGCGCCTGGTGCGGAACGGTCGGCGTCACGACCTCCTCCGGTCGGGGGCGAGCGAGATCAAATGCCGTGCACCCTCCGTCGATCGACCGTCGCTCGGGCCCACCATGACGGGCGGCTCGGACCAGGCCGTTCCGCGGCACCCGACGAGGATCGCTTAGTGCTGCTTCCTTCCGGACCTGACACGGTTCGCGGTTCGCCGCTGCGCGGGACCCGGTCCTCAACGTCGCACCGTCGGGCGGCGACCGAGAACGGAGACCTCGAGAGGGGATTCGGCCCTGCTGGAGCGGATTGCAGGCTACAGGGCACCGCTAGTTCCCCGCCTAGCACGGCCCGCGAAGGATACCCCGGACGCCGGTGGAAGTGCCGCGACCCGTCGTACTGCCTCGAGTCGCGGTGACCGCACCGGCACGTCAGCCTGCGGGATCCGGGCGTCGAGGCGAAGGCGGAGCCGAGGACCGGAGCGAGCGCACCCGAGGTGCGTGAGCGAGGACCGGAGGCGACAACGCACGCATCGGCCGCCATCGCGGCGGGCGGGTGTGGCGGAGAGGGCGGGATTCGAACCCGCGATGGGTTGCCCCAAACCGCATTTCCAGTGCGGCGCCATAGTCCACTAGGCGACCTCTCCCGCGGAGGGCAGGGTAACGGCCCGAGCCCACCGGCGCACCGACACGTGAGGCGAAACCCATGGAGGGACGCGGCGGGGTCGCGAGCGAAGGTGACGCCGGGACCAACCGACCAGAAACGTCAGCCCGCCGTGAGCGTGCTGCGTGGCAAGGCCGAGCCGAGAAACAACGTCAGCCCGCCGCGAGCGCGTGCGAGGCGACGGCCGGAGCCGAGGTGGAATCACAGCCCGCCGCGAGGGCGTCCGAGGCGAAGGCGCCGTCCGAGCACCGGAGCGAGCGCACCAGAAGGTGCGTGAGCGAGGAGCACAGGCGGGCAACGCGCGCATCGGGCGTCCGCGCGGCGGGCGTATCTGGCGGAGAGGGCGGGATTCGAACCCGCGGTGCTTTCGCACACCGCTTTTCGAGAGCGGCACCATCAACCACTCGGACACCTCTCCGTCGAAGAGGATACCAAAGGGCGGCCGGACGGCCGGTGGACGGCTCCGGTCAGGCGGTCGAGGAGGTGGCGAAGAGGGCCTCGGCCTCGTCCCGCCGGATCCCGCTGACGACCTTGATGCGGCGCGGCAGGGCGGCGTGCTGGGCCAGCTGGATGACGGTTCCGGCGGCTCCCTCGCGGGTGTCCGCGACGGCGTAAACCAAAGCCTCGACGTCGCTCGCCAGGAGCGCCCCGACGCACATCGCGCACGGCTCGTGGGTCGTGAAGATCGTCGCGTCGGCGAGTCGGACTCGACCGAGCCGCCGGGCGGCTTCGCGCAGGGCCACGACCACCGCATGCGCCGTCGGATCGTTCGTCTCCTCGACTCGATCGTGGGCTCGGGCCACCATCGCCTCATCGACGACGGCGACGGCGGCGATGGGTCGCTCGCCGCGCTCGATGGCGAGCTCAGCCTCCGCCAGCGCCTCGCCCATGAAGAGCTCGTAGTTCATGGGTCGATGCTAGCAGACAGGCTTTCGCGCTCTGTCGGGACCCCGAACCGCAACCGGTCGTACCCGACCCGACGCGATAGCATGGCGGGCGCCATGACGACTGCGAAACGGATCGCCATCCTGACCGGCGGCGGCGATGTCCCCGGCCTCAACGCCGTCATCAAGAGCGTCGTCTATCGAGCCACCGAGGCCGGCCACGACGTGCTCGGCATCCGTCGCGGCTGGGAGGGCCTGACCCACGTCGAACCCGGGCTGCCCGACGGCGGGGGCTACCTGCGGCCGCTCGATCGCATCAATACGCGGACCATCGACCGTACCGGCGGTACGGTGCTCCACACCTCGCGGACCAACCCGCGCAAGATGCGCGCCGAGGCCCTTCCGAGCTGGCTTCCCGACACCGACCGTGATCGCCTGGCCGTCGGCGATGGGCTGTACGACCTGACGCCGCTCGTCCTGGACCACCTCTCGGCGCTCAACGTCGACGTCCTCGTGACCATCGGTGGCGACGACACGCTGTCCTACTCGCAGGTCCTCGCGGACTCGGGCGTGCCCCTGGTCGCGATCCCCAAGACGATGGACAACGACGTCCAGGGGACCGAGTACTGCATCGGCTTCTCGACGGCCATCACCCGCGCTAAGGAGGCGATCAACCGTCAGCGGACGACGCTGGGCTCGCACGAACGGATCGGGGTGTTCCGCATCTTCGGGCGGGACGCGGGATTCTCGGCGTTGTACACCGCCTATGTCACGTCGGCGCGGTGCGTGATCCCGGAGGCGCCCTACGACCTCGACGCCCTCGCGGCGCTCCTCGCCATGGACCATGCCGCAAACCCATCCCACTACGCGTTCGTCATCACCGCCGAGGGCGCGATCTGGAAAGGCGCGCAGATGTCGGCCGTCGGCGACGCCGACGCCTTCGGTCATCGGCACAAGGCCAACGTCGGCGAGGCGCTGGCCTACGAGCTTCGAGCCCGGACGGGGATCGAGACGCTCGCCTCGGAGTTGACCTACGACCTGCGCTCGGGCGAGCCCGATTCGATCGATTCGATGGTCGCCACGACCTTCGCGAACGTGGCGATGGACCTCGTCCAGACCGGCGTCACCGGCAAGATGGTCGCGATCCAGGACGGCAAGTACGCGGTCGCGTCGCTCCCGGACCCGGCGCTCGGTCCGCGCAAGGTCGACGTGCCGGTCATGTACAACGCCGAGCGGTTCCGGCCGCGCTACGAGGGGAAACTGGGCGACCCGATGCTGCTGGTCGGCCTGGACTGACGGGTCGCGAGCGCCGCGGGCGTCGCTAGTCGTCGAGGCCCGACAGGCCGCGGATCGCGCGCGCGAGCGCGGACATGTCGTCATCGGCATGCCCCCGGGCGATAAGCCCCGACTCGAGCTGAGCCGCGAGGGCGCTGACCGGCAGGGCCGCGCCGAGCTGGGAGGCGAGCTCGAGGGCGATCGCGAGGTCCTTGCGGTGGAGGGCGACCTTGAACCC
Source organism: Chloroflexota bacterium (assembly GCA_034666885.1). Lineage (GTDB taxonomy): Bacteria > Chloroflexota > Limnocylindria > Limnocylindrales > CSP1-4 > SPCO01. Next base: position 289 of record JAXDKY010000449.1, on the reverse strand, counting down.
GAGCGGGTACTCGTTGTCGATCATGCGGCCGGCGCGGTTGGCGAGGACCCAGCTCTGGGCCGCTCCCCCGCCGAGCGCCTCGACCACCTGCTCGACGTCGAGGCCGGCCTTGATCGCGAGGACGATGCCCTCGGCGACGCCGAGGTAGGTGCCGGCGAGGATGACCTGGTTGACCGCCTTGACCGCCTGGCCGGCACCGATCGGCCCGACGTGCGTGATGGTCCGGCCCAGGGCGTTGAGCACCGGTCGCGCGTGTTCGACGTCGCGCTCGTCGCCGCCGACGAAGATC
>JAXDKY010000448.1:0-8895 GCA_034666885.1 Chloroflexota bacterium | reverse complement strand
GCGTCCGACTCGGACACGTCCCGCTGCCAGTCCATGAGCTGGCGCAACCAGGCGAGCTTGGCGTCGTATTCGCGGTCGGACTTGGTGCCTTCCTTGTAGCGCCAGTGCGCGGCGATGCCGACCTCGGACACCTGGTGCATCTGGTGCGTCCGGATCTGGATCTCGAGCGGCTTGCCGTCGATGGCGATGACCGCGGTATGCAGCGACTGGTACAGGTTGTTCTTGGGGACCGCGATGTAGTCGTCGAACTGGCCCGGGATCGGGCGCCAGATGGAATGGACGATGCCGAGTGCCGCGTAACACTCTTTCACGTCCTCGACGAGCAGCCGGATGGCGTAGACGTCGTAGATTTCGCCGAACTCCGCACTCTTGCGCTGCATCTTCTTCCAGATGCTGTAGATGTGTTTCGGGCGACCCTCGACGTCGGCGTCGATGCCGGCCGCCTTCAGGTGCGGCTTGAGCTCCGCGATGGCGCGCTCGATATAGGTCTCGCGGCCCTTGCGGCGGGTGTCCAGCAGCTTGGCGAGCTCGCGGAACCGTTCGGGCTCCAGCGCCTTGAACGCGAGGTCCTCGAGCTCCCACTTCATCTGCCAGATCCCGAGCCGCTCGGCCAGCGGCGCGTAGATCTCCATGGTCTGGCGGGCGATGCGCTGCTGCTTGTCCGAGGGCAGGCCGTACAGCGTGCGCATGTTGTGCAGGCGGTCGGCGAGCTTGATCAGGACGACCCGGATGTCCTGGGCCATCGCGAGCAGCATCTTGCGGATGTTCTCGGCCTGTTGCTGCTCGTGGCTGTGGGTGCTGAAGCGGGACAGCTTCGTGACGCCGTCCACGAGCTGGGCCACCTCGGCGCCGAAGCGCTCCTCGATGTCGGTCAGGCTGTACTCCGTGTCCTCGGGCACGTCGTGCAGGAGCGCGGCCGCGATCGCGATCGGGTCGATGCCGAGCTCGGCGAGGATCTGCGCCGAGGCGATCGGGTGGGTCACGTACGGCTCGCCCGTCGCTCGTCGCTGGCCGGTATGGGCCTCGACCGCGAGGTCGAACGCCGCGTCGACGGCGGTCAGGTCCGAGGTCGGGTGGTGCTCCGCGATCGACGCCTTGAGCGCGCCGCGCAGCGCTTCGATGTCCGGCTGGCGGTCGCCCGAGGTTCGCGAGAGGGCCTGTTGACGGCGCGGGCCGCGACGCGGCGTCGATTTCGTTCGCGCGGGCTTCTCGGCGACGACGGCCGGCGACTCGACCACCGGCGGCTTCTCGACGGCAGCCGGTTTCCTGGCGGACTTCGTCGTCGTGGTCTTGGAACGAGGCTTGATCGCGGCCATGGGCGGCAAGGATAGCGCGGCTATCGCGTGCTCAGGGTCGCGCGGTGGTCCCGGGCTCGCCGTGGTACCCGAGTTCCGCGAGCAGCTCGAGCGCCGTCGCCCGTTCATCCCACTGTCGTTCGCCGTCGCGACCGATGATCGAGCGCTCGTGGCCCTTGCCGGCGAGCAGCACGATGTCGCCGGAGCGGGCGGCCTCGAACGCGGTGGCGATGGCTGCCCGCCGGTCGGCGATGAGCTGCAGGTCCTGGCCGCGTCGCTTGCCGGCAGCCTCCGCACCCCGCGCGATCTGGTCGAGGATCGCCTCGCGGTCCTCGCCGCGCGGGTCCTCGTCCGTCACCACGACGAGACGGGCGCGCTCGCCGGCGATCCGGCCCATCTGGGGGCGTTTGGCCGTATCCCGTTCACCGGCGGATCCGAACACCACGATCAATCCCCCGCCGCGGGCCGCCGCGGTCGGCGCCAGCAGGTCGAGGACCGTGCCCAGCGAGGCCGCGGTATGGGCGAAGTCGACGATGACCCCGAACGGCTGCCCGACCTCGATGCGCTCCATGCGGCCGGGTACGCCCTCGACGGAGGCGAGGCCCGCTCGGACGGCGACCGGATCGAGCCCGAGCGCCTCGCCGAGGGCCACGACTGCGAGCGCGTTGTGGACGTTGAAGCGGCCGGCCACGCGCAGGACGAGCGTCGCCGCACCCGCCGGTCCCTCGATCTCGGCGCGCAGCTCCCTCGCGTCCTCGCTGATGTGGGTGGCGCGGATGTCGGCGGCGTCTTCGGTGCCGTAGGTCAGGACGCGAGCGCCCGCGTCGCGGGCGGTGCCGATGAACACGCCAGCCGATGGGTCGTCCAGGTTGACGATGGCGGCGGCCGGGACCGGGTGCGGCTTGGTCACCGTTCGCGTCGCGCGCAATCGATCGAAGAGCGACAGCTTGGCGTCGCGGTACGCCTCCCACGTGCCGTGCAGCTCCAGGTGTTCATGGGTCAGGTTCGTGAGGATCGCCACGTCGTACGCGACGCTCGCCACGCGATCGAGGGCGAGGCCGTGCGACGTGGTCTCGATGACCGCGACGTCGTCGCCAGCATCGACCATGGCGCGCAACGCCGCCTGGAGCTCGGGGGCTTCTGGGGTGGTCGCGTGCGCCTCGTGCGCCTCGGTCCGGCCACCGATCCGCGTCGCGATCGTGCCGATCATCCCGGCCCGCCGGCCCGCGGCTTCCAGCGCGGCCACCGCGAGATAGGCGGTCGTGGTCTTGCCGTCCGTGCCGGTGATCCCGACGACCGTCAGCTCGTGCGAGGGGTCGCCGTACCACCAGGCCGCGGCCGTGGCGAGGGCCGGTCGGGACGCGTCGACCACGAGTTGCGCGGCGGCCACCTCGGGGAGTGGCCGCTCGACGACCAGGGCTGTCGCGCCGGCTCGGACTGCGGCGGTCGCGTGGTCGTGCCCGTCGGCGCGCTCCCCGGCGATCGCGACGAAGAGCGAACCGGGGACCGCGTTGCGGGAATCGTTGGTGACGCCGGTCACGGCGATCTCGGACAGGGCGGCGCTACCGACCCCCCGGCCGTCGAGGCGGGTCCCGCGAAGGCGCCCCTCGGCGGCGAGACGCGCGACGAGGTCGCCCAGCGGGCGTGAGGTCGGCTGGGGTGCAGCCCGATCCGCGGTTGTCATCTGCCGGCGAGCCGCGACGCGCGCGCGGCGACCCGCCCGAGCGCATAGCGCCACGGCCGCATCACGCGTTCGTGCGCCCCGGTCATCTCGACCCAGGTCGCGCCGAACGAGCGCTTGTGCTCGTACAGGCCGGCCATCGGATCGCCCTTCGCGGGTTCGCGGTGGTCGGGCCCGACGTCCACGCCCCCGAGGTCCATCTCGCTCCGGCCTTCGCGGATGGCCAGCTGGATGGCACGCCAGCGCAGCAGGTGCATGACCCCCGGGTGCGTGTCGCGCACGCCCGGGGCGTCGGCGGAGTGGACCGTCGACAGCCGCTCCCCGTGGCGATACAGGATCAGCCCTCCGAGCGCCCGCGATGGGTCCGCGTCAGCACGGGCTTCCAGGTAGACCAACAGCCCGGCGGCGTGCGCGGCCGCCCACCAATCCAGGAACACGCCGCGCGGTCCCCATCGGAACCCGCGGCGCTGTCCCGTTCCCTCGAGGAGCGTGGCAAAGCCGCCGAGGACCTCCTCGAGTGGCCGGACGGGTCGCTCGAACAGGGGGTGGTCGCCGTCCCAGCCCGCCGTGTCGTAGCGCATGACGACCACGCCCTCGCCTTCGCCCTCACCCTCGGCCACGTTGATCCGCTGGCGGGTGCTCTTCGAGAGGCCCGCGCGGATCGCGGCGTCGTCGGCGTCGGCGGGGATGGCCAGGCTTACCCGGTGGCGTGACGGCTGGATCTCGGGGATGGGCTGGAAGCCGCCGGCACGAAGCGCGTCCCCGTAGGCGGCATCGGCCGCCGGGACCTCGGCGTCGGTCGCGAGGACGTCGATGCCGCGTCCCGCGAGCCAGTCGGCCAGCCCGGCGACGCGCGCGGCGGCCGCGACCGGGTCCTCCCCGGGGTTCACGATGGGTCCGCGGGGCACATAGGCGCTGGCGCCGCCGATCAACGGGAACGGGCGGAGCAGGACGAGCGCCGCGTGCTCGTCGTCGAGCATCACCGGGAGGGGGCGCCAGCCCAGTCGCGAGCGTTGTTCGGCCCAGGCGCGCGATTGGTAGACGTGGCCGCCGGGTGCCTGCACCGTTCGACGGTCCCAATCGGCGAGCTCGGCGTCCGTAGCCTCGCGTGGCGAGCTCACTCGGCGCCCTCCGCGCCCCCGAACGCCGCGGCGCTCCCGCCTTTCAGGCCGTGCCACCGGCGCGTCCACCACACGCGAGCCCGGCCCGCGCCCTCGTAGACGGCGCGCCCGAACGGGTCGAGGACGAGGTCCCACGCCCCGATGTAGCGGACTTCGCGACCACCGAAGCCGGTCTTGAAATGGGCGATGCCGCCCGTGGCGAGGCCCCACAGGTCGTAACTGGTCGCGCCCTGCTCGCGGGAGGTGCGGATCGCCTCCCATTTCAGGAGGTAATTGGCGCGGCTGTCGCCTCCGGCCTGGGTCATGCCGCCGTACGGTTCCACGACGCGCGGGCCGCAGCGGACCAGGAACAGCGTCGCCAGGGGCTCCCCTTCGGCGGACTGGGCGAACAGCAGGCGGGCACGGCCGGCGGGACGGTACGCGTTCCACACGTCGCGGTAGGCCGCCTCGGTGCGGATGAGGAACCCGGCACGGTCGGCCGTCTCGCGGTAGATCCGGTAGAACTCCTCGAGGCGGTCGCCCTCGGCATCGACCACGACCACGCCGCTCGCCTTTGCCTTGTTGACGTACTGGCGCCACTTCTTGCGCAGGTCGCCCCACAGCGCCTCCTCGTCGGGGCGGAGGTCGATGACCCGGCTTGATGCCGGCTGGATCGGCGGCGCCGGGCGCCAGCCGGCCTGTCGCAGGGCCCGGCGCAACGAGCCGTCGGGGTCGCGCGGTCCGTCGAGCTCGATCTCGGGGTCGATGCGCAGGTGCGAGACCCGTCCCGCGACGCTGGGCAGCTCGGTGCGGACCCGCTCGGTGAAGGCGCCGAGTTCCCCGGCCGACCAGGCGCGCGCTACGGGCCCCCGGGGCGCATAGGCGAAGGCCCACGGCAGGGGGCGCGGCCGGCGGACGAGGATCTGCGCGCCGATCGCGTCCCCGGCCCCGGCGTCCCCGGCGCCCCCGGCGCCCGCCGCGGCCCCTGCGCCGCCGACCCGGACCAGGTGCGCCGACCAGCCGTTGACCGCCTTGACCTGCGCCCAGCCCGCCAGCTGCAGGTAGGAGCCAGGGTCGTTGGATTCGACGAAGGCGTCCCAGTCCGTCGGGTCGGCGGGCGCCGTCACGGCCGGCGCGGGCGGCGGAGCGCGTCGACCATGATCCCGACGATAGAGCGCAATTCCTCGATCCGCAAGGCGATCGCGGCGAGCGCGAAGACCGCGGCGAAGACCGCGGTCACGACGAGGATGATGGCCACGAGCGCCAGGATGCTGCCGAGCCCCACGGCCGTGGCTTGCGGCGCCAGGCTCGCCGCCACGGCCGCATGGACGATGCCGGCGGCGATCGTCGCAACGGCGGTTGCGAGGACCGTTCGGACCGCCAGCCAGGCCACCTGTGCCAGTCCGAGTCGGCCCACCCGCCGATGGAGCAGCAACAACAGGACCCCCGCCTCGACCCACGCCGCGATCGCGATCGCGAGGGCGATGCCCGGCAGCTGCAGCGGGCCGACCAGCAACGTCGCGAGGGTCGTGTTCACCACCACCGCGAGGATCGCTGCCATGACCGGCGTCTTCGTGTCCTGCCGGGCGTAGAAGGCGCGGGCAAGGACGCCGATCAGGGCATGCGCCGCCAGGCCCACGAGGAACGCGACGAGGGTCGCGGCGATCAGCTCGACCGTCGCCGGATCGAACCGCCGGAAGAGCAGGGACACGCCCTCGATGCGGAGGATCGCGGCGACCGCGGCGATCGGGATCATGACGAAGGCGAGCAAGCGCATCGCCCGCGTAAGGAGGCTGACGAACTCGTCGTGGTTGCCCGTGGCGACCTCGCGCGACAAGGAGGGGAACAGCACCACCCCCAGCGGCACGCCGATCACGCCGATCGGGATCTGGAGCAACGTGAAGGCCGAGGTGAAGGCCGTCAGGGCGCCCGTCCCCAGGGGTGTCGCGAGCGCCGTCGCCACGATGAACGTGATCTGGCTGGCGCCCAGGCCGATGGCCCGCGGGCCCATGAGCGCGAGCGCCTGTCGGGCCGCGCGGTCCGACAGGTCGATGCGCGGCACGTACCGAAAGCCGATGGCCCGCAGCGGCCGGAGCTGCACGAGCAGGTGGCTGGCGGAACCGGCGACGACGCCGACGGCGACGCCGGTCACGCCCATCGACGGCGCGAGCAGCAGGACGGCACCGATGATCGCCACGTTGTAGGCGATCGGCGCGAGGGCCGCGGCCGCGAACCGACCCCGGGCGTTGAGGACGCTGGTCGCGACCGCGCCGAGCGCGAGGAGGATCGGGCTCAGCAACATGATCCGGGTGAGCTCGATGGTCCGAGCCATCGTCGCCGGATCGAAGCCCCGGGTGAACAGTGGGACGAGGCGATCCGCTGCGACGAGGGCAAATGCCGCGAGTACGAGCAGCGCCACGAGCATGAGGGTCGTCACGGTCGAGACCACCCGCCAGGCGCGCGCTTCCCCGTCCGTGTGCAGCACGCCCGCTACGACCGGGATGAGCGCGGCGGAGAGCGCGCCCGCGGCAACGAGCTGGAACATGAGGTCCGGGATACGGAACGCGGCGATGAAGGCGTCGAGATCCGCCGTCGCGCCGAATACGTTGGCGATGACCACGAAGCGCAGCCAGCCGAGGACCCGTGCGGCTAGGAAGGCAGCCGAAACCACCAGGCCCGCCCGTGCCAGGGACCGGGTCGCGCTCACGGGGCGTCCGTGCGGCGCGCCCTCGGGTGGGCGTCGCGATAGGCGGCGGCCAGGCGGCCGGGCGAGACGTGCGTATAGATCTGGGTCGTGGCGAGGTTCTCGTGGCCCAGCAGCTCCTGGACGACCCGCAGGTCGGCCCCGCCATCGAGCAGGTGGGTTGCGAACGAGTGCCGCAGGGTATGGGGCGAAACGCCGAGCGGCAGGCCGGCCCGCCGGCACAACCGGTCGAGTCGATAGCGCAGCCCGCGCACCCCCAGCGGCGCTCCGAGATGGTTGAGGAAGACCGCCGTCGGGGCCACGCCGGAGCGCGCCGCGGCGTCGCCGTCGAGCGCGTCGTCCTCGACCGCGCCCCGATCGAGCAGGATGGGGCGGCCGTGATCCAGGTACGCCGTGAGCGCCGCCAGCGCCGGACGCCCGAGCAACCCGATGCGCTCCTTGCGGCCCTTGCCGATCACGCGGATCTCCCCGCGGCGCAGGTCCAGTGACCCAAGATCGGCCGCGGCGAGCTCGCTGATGCGCAGGCCGGCGGCGTAGGCCGTTTCCACCAGCGCCCGGTCGCGCAGGGCGAGCGCCATCGCGACGGGGATCCGGTCCGGGCTCGCCGCCTCCGCGTCCGTCAGCTCGTCATCGACAGCTGCCAGCAGCTTGTCGACCTGGTCGACCTCCAGGACGCGCGGCAGCCGGCGTGGCATCCGCGGTGTCGCGATGGCGCCCCACGGGTCACCGGGCGCCAGGCCCTCGCGGGCCGCCCAGCGATGGAACGAGCGGATGGCCGCCAGCCGCTGGGCGACGGTGGTCCGCGCCGCGGTCGCTCCGAGGCGCGCCAGGTAGGCCCTGAGTTCGGGGCGGGTCGGCCGTGCCCAGTCCACGCCGCGTTCACCGAGCCAGGCGAGGTACGCGCCGACCGCCGTCGTGTAGGCCCGGATCGTGTGCGGGGAGGCGTCGCGGGCCGCCAGCGAGCGGAGGAACCGCTCGAGCGTCGGGTGGGTCGCAGGATCGCCCGCGACCAGGCTCACGCCTCCGCGGCCGGTTCGATCGGTTGCGCTCGGCGCGTCGCGCCGCGGGCACCGCCGCGGGCCGTCGCCCGCGTGCGCCCGCCGGAGCGCGGGCCGCCCGTTCGGCCGCCACGGGCCGGCCGCGCCAGGGCCTCCGGGTTCGGAGGCCCGCCCACGTAGCGCTCGCCCGGCACGATGTCGTCGGGCGGGGTCTCGCTCGTCGAGCCGCAGATGAGGCAGATCGCCGCCTCGCCCTTGCGTGCCAGGGGGCCGTCGTCCGTGTCGTGCAGCCCGCCAAGGGGCTCGTTGTTGGTCGTGAAGTCGCACTTCGGATACTTGGAGCATCCCCAGAAGACGTTGCCCGTCCGTCGCGCGCGACGCGGCACCAGGATCCCGTCCTTGTTCTTGGGGCAGATGACCTCGAACGGCAGCGGGTCCGGCGGCGGCGGGCCATCCTTCTTGATGTAGTCGCAGTCCGGGTAGCGCGAGCAGCCAAGGAACGGTCCGAACCGCCCGGTCTTGCCGACCAGCGTGCCTTCGCCGCACTTGGGGCAGACCTCGCCGGAGCCCTCCTGGGGCGGAAGCTCATCGCCGGGGAGCGGCCGCGATTCCTTGTGCTCCGGGTACATGGAGCAGGCCAGGAACCGGCCGTTGCGACCCAGGCGGATGACCATCGGATGGCCCTCGGAGCAGACCTCGTCGGTCGCCTCCGTGGTGAAGTCGCTCCGCTTGAGCTCCTTGCGCTTCTCCGCGACCCGGTCGCGCAACGGTGCGTAGAACGCGCGCAGGAGCGGCACCCAGGCCCGCTCGCCGCGGGCGATCTCGTCGAGCTCTTCTTCCATCCGAGCCGTGAACTGGACGTCAACGTAATCGCCGAAATGCTCGACCAGCAGGTCGGTCACGATCCCGGCCACCGGCTCCGGGTGCAACCGTCGCTCTTCGATCCGGACGTAGCCGCGGTCGACGATCGTCGAGATCGTTGCCGCATACGTCGACGGTCGTCCGATGCCGTGCTCCTCGAGCGCCTTGATCAGGGTCGCCTCGGTGAAGCGCGGCGGGGGTTCCGTGAAGTGCTGCGTGGGCGTGACCTCGCGAACGCTCGTGACGGCGCCCTCAG
>JAXDKY010000447.1:0-5841 GCA_034666885.1 Chloroflexota bacterium | reverse complement strand
CCGGGACCACCTGGTGGACGAGGCCGATCCGCTCGGCCTCCTCGGCGCTGAGGACCCGGCCGGTCAGGATCAGCTCCTTGGCCCGTGCCGGCCCGACCACCCGCGGCAGGCGCTGGGTCCCGCCCGCACCCGGGGTGACCGCCAGCCGCACCTCCGGCAGCCCGAGCCGGGCACGTTCGGATGCGATGCGGATGTCGCAGCACAGGGCGAGCTCCAGCCCGCCACCGAGCGCGTTGCCTTCGATCGCGGCGATGGTCGGCATCGGCAGTTCGGCCAGGCGCCGCGCGACACCCGACTCGAGCGCATGGCGCACCCGTCCGGCGGGTCCGCGCTGGCTCTCGAACTCGCCGACGTGCGAGCCGGCCGAGAACGCGCGATCGCCGGAACCGGTCACGACGACCGCGCGGACGTCGCCCGGGGCGGCGGCCTCCAGCACGTCCAGGGCGGCGGCCAGCTCGTGCAGCAGCGCCTCCGTGACGAGGTTGAGCGGCGGGTTCACCAGCGTCAGGTGGGCCACGCGGCCAAGCTCGAGCGAGATCAGCCCGCTCACGATGGCCCGCCGAAATCGGCCGCCAGGCCCATCGGGCCCGTCGCGTACAGCCGCGGGTCCATCGTCCGCAGCCCCTCGGCGACCCGCGGCCGGAAGCCCATCTGGCCGAGCACATCGCGGTCGACGTCGATGCCCGGCGCGACCTCGGTCAGGACGAGGCCGTCCTCCTCGAGGGCGAAGACCGCCCGCTCGGTGATGTAGCGGACCTGCTGCCCGCGCTCGCGGGCCAGCGTGCCGTTGAACGAGATCTCGCGAACCTTCGGCACGAACTTGCCGAGGCTGCCCTCGCTCGCGATCCGGACCCCGCCGTCGATATCGATCTCGAGGCCGCGCGCCGTCAGCGTTCCGACGAAGTTGATGCGCCCGGTCCGGGCGCTGATGTTCGGGAACCCGCCCGGTCCGCGGACCCGGCCCTCGAACGCGTGGACATTGACGTTGCCCTCCGCATCGACTTCGGCGAACGACAGGCTCGCGATGTCCAGTCCGCCACCGTCGTAGAAGTCGAACATGTAGGGCTGGTCGATCATCGCCTGGTAGTTGAACCCGGCCCCGCCCTCGTTCCCGGCCACCGGGACGCCGCCGAAGATGCCCTGCTCGACGGTCAGCACGAGCTGGTCGGTGATGCCCTCCTCCCAGGCGACGCGGCCGATGAGCTGGCTGATGCCGAAGCCCAGGTTGCAGATCGCACCGCGCGGGAATTCGAGCAGCGAGCGGCGCGCGATGATCTTGCGGACGTCGAGGGGCAGGGGCGGCTCAGCGGTGACCGGTCGGCGCTGGGCTCCCGCGTAGTACGGCGAGTCCCGCGTGATGTACGTCTGCCACTGGTCCGGCTCGACGTAGACGTGATCGATCAGGGCCGCAGGCACCTTCACGTCGCGCATGCGCAGGCTGCCGCGGGTCGCGAGCTGGCGGACCTGGGCGATGACGATGCCGCCGCTGTTGCGCGCCGCCATGGCCATGGCCAGCATCTCGCCCTGGACGGCCTCGCCCTCCATCGTGAGGTTGCCGTCCTCGTCGGCGGTCGTGCCACGGATCACCGCGACATCGATGGGAAAGGCGTGAAAGAGCAGCCATTCCCGATCGCGCAGCGTGACGACCTCGACGAGATCCTCCGTCGTCCGCGCGTTCTGCTTGCCGCCGGTCTGGCGCGGGTCCACGTACGTCCCCAGCCCGACCTGGGTGATGACCCCCGGCCGGCCCGCCGCGATCTCGCGCATGAGCTGCGACAGGACGCCCTGCGGGAACGAATACGACTCGATCTCGTTGGCCTCGACCAGCGCGCCGAGCCGTGGCTCGTTCCCGATGTTGCTGCCGATGGTCCGTCGCTGGAGCCCGGGGAGGCCGAGCTGCGAGAACCCACGATCGGCGAAGTCGCCGATTCCGACGACCCGGACCGTGGTCAGGTCGCGGGGCCGGCCCTCGGCCGCGAAGACCGCGGCGAGCTCGTCGATGAAGCGCTGGGGCAGCGCATGTCCGGCTCCGGAACCGCCGATCACGACCGTGCTGCCGTCACGCACCAGCCCGACCGCCTCCCGGACGTCGATCACCTTCGTCACGGCATGTACCCGCCGGCATTCGGGTTGAGCGTCTGGCCGAGGTACAGGCTCGATGCGTCGGACAACAGGAAGATCACGCTGTCCGCCACTTCCTCGGCGCGGCCGTAGCGCCCCAGCGGCATGTCGAGGAGCCGGCGCCGGCCTTCCTCGCTATCGATGAGGTCGGTCGTCATCTCCGTGACGGTCACGCCCGGAGCGACCGCGTTCACCCGGACGCCGCGCGGGCCGAATTCGCGCGCGAGGGCGCGGGTCAGGCCGATCAGCCCGGCCTTCGCGGCGCTGTACGCGGCGGTCTCGGCGATGCCCATCTGCCCGAGCCGCGAGGCGATGTTGACGATCGAGCCGCTGCCCCGCTCGACCATCGACGGCAGCGCCGCCCGGCAGGTGTGGAACGTGGCGCTCAGATCGGTGGCGATGACCTCGTCCCACTGGGCCGGTTCGATCTCGAGGAACGGCCCGACCAGGGTCCGGCCGGCGTTGTTCACGAGGCCGTCCACGCGCCCGAAGCGCTCGATCACCGCATGGACCAGGGTCTCTGCCTGTGGGCCGTCCGCGATGTCGGCGGCAAAGGTGGCGCCCTCCCCGCCCGCGTCGCGGACCCGGGCGAGCGTCTGCTCGGCCGCCTCGGCGGACCGCTGGTAGTGGATGGCCACGACGGCACCCTCGGCGGCGGCCTTGACCGCGACCTCGGCGCCGATGCCGCGGCTGCTCCCGGTCACGAGCACGACCCGGCCGGCCAGCCCCTCGCCCGTCACGTGGCGCCCACTGCGGCGTCGCGTGCACCCACGACAGAGAGCGCCGCAGGCGGCGGTGCGGTCGAGCCGCGAAGGACGAGCTCGGTGGGGAGCACTTCGCGCGACGGCTCTGCCCCAGCCAGCACCTGCTCCGCATAGCGGAAGGCACGGCGGCCGATCTCGTGTAACGGCAGCCGCACGGTCGAGAGGCCCGGTGTGGCCATGGCGGCCGTCGCGATGTCATCGAAACCCGCCACGGACATCTCGCTCGGGACGTCGATCCCGAGCTCGGCGAGTCGTTGCATCGCCCCGAGCGCCAGCAGGTCGTTCGCGGCACAGACGGCGGTGAACGGCACCTCCGTGGCCAACAGCGCGTCGATGGCGAGGGCGCCGCCCTCACGGTTGAAGCCGGTGCTCACCACGAGGCGCTCGTCGTACGGGATCCCGGCGTCGGCCAGCCCGCGGCGGTAGCCCTGCAGCCGCTGGTGCGAGACGTACAAGGACGTCGGCCCGGCCAGGAAAGCGATCCGGCGGTGGCCCAGCTCGACGAGCGCCGCGACCATCCCGGCGATCCCCGCGGTATTGTCCACGCCGATGTCGGCTTCGCCGTCGGCATGGGGCGAGAGATGGACCACGGCCGCGCCGTAGGCCCGCATCGCCGCGACGTGCTTGGCCACCTGGGCATTCAGTGCGGGATCGGCCAGGCCGCTGCCGGCAAAGATGAGCGTCGCGGCGCGCATCGAGCGCAGCAGGCGCACGTACGAGTGCTCGCGCTCCGCGATCCGATCGGAGCTGCAGGTCACCACGAGGAAGCCACCGACCGACGCGGCGTCTTCGACGCCGCGGACCACCTCGGCGAAATACGGGTCGGTGATGTCATGGACGATGACCCCGACGACCGGGCTGTAGTTCTTGCTCAGCCCCTGGGCCAGCGCGTTGGGGACGTAGTCGAGCGCCCGGGCAGCGTCCAGCACCCGCGCACGGGTGGCGGGGCTGACCGCGTACGGCGCCGCCGAGACGACCCGCGACACCGTGGCCGTGGAGACGCCAGCGAGCTTTGCAACGTCGGTGATGGATGCCACTCGGTCGCCTCAGTACGGGAAGGTCGGCGGCTCGTCGCGCACCGTGACCCACTGCCACTCGGTGAACGTGTCGAGACTCGCTTCCCCGCCGTATCGGCTGCCGTTGCCCGAGTCGCCCATCCCGCCGAACGGGATGATCGCCTCGTCGTTGATCGTGCCGTCGTTGATGTGGACCATCCCGGTCCGCATCCGGTCGGCCATCGCCAGGCCGCGGCCAAGCGAGCGCGTATAGATCGAGGCCACCAGGCCGTAGCTGCTCGCATTGGCCAGCGCGATCGCGTCCTCGTCGGTGTCGAAGACCGTGATCGGCGCCACGGGTCCAAAGATCTCGTCGGTGAACGCCGCCATATCGGGCGTGACCGCGATGAGCACGGTCGGTCGATAGAAGAGGCCCTGGTGCGTGGCCCCCGCGGAGACCACGGCCCCGGCCGCGATCGAGCGCTGGACGATGTCGTCGACCCGGGCGACCTGCTTCTCGTTGACGATCGGTCCGAGCTGGACGTCCTCGCGGTACGGGTCGCCGGTGCGCAGGCGCTTGGCTTTCTCGGTCAGGGCGCCGGTGTAGTCGTCGACGAGGCCGCGGGCGACGAGGTGCCGACCGGCCGCGAAACAGACCTGGCCCTGGAACTGGAAGGCGGCGAAGGCGCCCGCGGCGGCTGCCGCATCGAGGTCCGCGTCATCGAGGACGATGAACGCGTTGTTGCCACCGAGCTCCAGCGAGACCTTCTTGAGCATGCCCCCGGCCAGCTGGCCGACCCGTCGGCCGACGGCGGTGGAGCCGGTGAACGACACGACCGGGATGTTCGGGTCGGTAACGAGGGCCTCGCCCACGTCCGCGCCACCGACCACGACCTGGAGCAGGCCATCGGGCAGGCCGGCCTCGCGGAAGACGGCCGCGAACATCGCGCCGCCCACGATGGGCGTCTGCGGATCGGGCTTGAGGACGACGGCGTTGCCGAGCGCCAGTGCCGGCGCCACGACCCGCATACCGAGCACGGACGGCGAATTCCACGGCGTGATGGCGCCGATGACGCCCGCGGGCACGCGGCGGACCATCGACAGCCGACCCTTCACGGCCGACGGCATCAGCGAGCCGTAGGCCTGCGACGGCAGCGTGGCCGCGTTGAGGATCTCGTGGTAGGCGAAGTTGGACTCGTGGTGCATCTTGCCGTGCGCGGCTCCGGTCTCGCGCTGCGTCCAGGTGCCGAACTCGTCGCGGTTCGCCTCGTAGATCTCGGCGGCGCGGCGGAGGACGCGGGCGCGCTCCTGGTAGCTCGTCGCGGCCCAGGCGGGCTGAGCGGCCTTGGCGGCCTCGGCGGCGCGCGCGACGTCGTCCGGCGTCGAGCCCGTGATGGTCGCAAGATGCCGGCCGGTCGCCGGCTCCCGGTCCTCGATCGGCGAGCCCGTACCCGGTTCCCACGTCTCGAGGAAGGACCCGAGCCAGCCGGACGACGCGGACGCCGTCGTGTCAGGGGCGATCGTGGCCATCAGTTCCTCCTTCGGGCGTGTCCGCCGAGAAGCGCTCCGCGTAGGTTCGCGGCACGCTCGCATCGACGGCCCGCTGCCCCGTCGCTGGGTCGCGCCAGACCGAGCCACGCGCGAGCACGGCATCGATCAGCCCTTCCTCGAGATAGGCCGGGTATTCCCACGACCGCAGCTCAAGGGCCATCTGCCCGGGATACTCGATCAGCTCCCGGACGCGGGCATCGGTGTAGTAGCCGGCGACGATGGTCAGCTGGAGGGCCGATAGGTTGATCGGCTCGGCGGCGAGCCGGGCGAGCCGGTCGGCCACGTCGGTGCCCAGCTCCGACCGAAGTCCGGCCTTGAGCGGCTCGTCAAGGTCGGGTCGCGAGCGAAGCACGAACTGGAGCCGATCGTCGCTCACGACCTCGGCGGCGGACGGCATCCCGTGGGCCGAC
>JAXDKY010000446.1:0-2566 GCA_034666885.1 Chloroflexota bacterium | reverse complement strand
GGTGCTCGAGGTGGCGTCCGCAGAGGACGGCGCGGCAGTCGGCCGCGAGCTCGCGGAGCTCGGCATGGATGCCCTGCTCGTCATCCAGACGATGGCCGTGCCAGCGGCGTGGACGATGGCGGCCATCGAAGCCCTGCCCGGCGTGCCGGTCGTCGTCTGGGCGCTCCACGAGACCGGGCTCGTCGACGGGGCGTTCGACCATGGCTCGATCACGACCCAGGGCGCGACCGTGGGGGCGCCGATGCTGGGCAACCTGCTGTCGCGCGCCGATCGACCGTTCGACCTGGTCCTGGGCCGTCGCGCCGATCCGCCGACGATGGCCCGCGTCCGGGCCGCGGTCCGGCTGGCGGGGATCGCCCGCGGCATCGGCCGGGCGCGACTGGGCCGGATCGGGCGCCCGCTCGACGGCTATGCACACGTCGACGTCGACGACGGGGCGCTGCGGACCGCGACCGGGATCGAGCTCGTGCCGATCGAGCCGGACGAGGTGGTCGACGCGTTCCGGGCGGTGGCCGACGCCGACGTCCTGGCCCTCGAGGCCGACGTCCGGCGCGACTGGACGTTCGAGGCTGAGCCGCTGCCGGACGACCTCGACCGCTCGCTGCGCGCGGCCCTGGCGCTGGAGTCCGTGGTCGACCGCCACGGCGTGGACGGCGGGGCGTTCAACTGCCATGTTCCGCAGTTCCGGTTCGGCGAGCCGATCGGCATCGCGCCGTGCTTCGGCCTGGGCCGGCTGACCAGCCGCGGACAGCCGTTCACCTGCACCGGGGACATCGTCACGGCGGTCGCCATGCTCACGACCCGACGGCTGGGCGGCGCCGCCGTCTACCACGAGATCGAGGCGATCGACTACGCCACCGGCGAGGTCGTCATCGCGAACTCCGGGGAGCACGACCTCGCCTGGCTCGCCCCGGGTGCGCGCCCGCGACTGCGCCCGAACGGCTGGTTCTGCGGCAAGGACCCGCACTGTGGGGTGTGCGCGGTGCTGGAGCCCGCCGCCGGACCCGCGACGCTCGTCGGGTTCACGCCGCACCCCGGCGCGCGCGGCGGCTTCCGCTATGTCGTCGCCCGCGGCGAGCTGACCGAGCGGACGTTCCCCGAGACCGGCACGACCAATGGCGCGTTCCGGTTCCGCGACGGTCCGGTCGAGGCCGCCTGGACGCGCTGGGCGAGAGCCGGCGTCAACCACCACAGCTCCGCGACTCCAGGCGACTTCGCGGCCGACGTCGAGGCCGTCGCGCGCCACCTGGGCATCGAGGCGGTGGTCGTGTGACGGCGCTCGTGGACCGGTCCCGGCCGCTGGCGCCCATCTCGCTGCGTGACCTGCGCGACGTGGATCCGTACCCCGCCTACGAAGCCATGCGAGCGGTCGGGCCCGTCGTGTGGGACGAAGGGATGATGGCGTGGCTGGTGTTGTCACACGACGGCTGCACCTTCGTCGAACGCCGCGAGGACCTGTTCGCTGAGCCGACCGGCACGCTGCCCGGCGCGCCAGAGATCGTCGGGCGGCGCGACTTCCGCTCGCTCGTCGGCGCCCCGCACGACGCGCTGCACCGGCAGGTGTCGCACGCCTGGCGGCCCGACCCCATCGCGCCGCTCGCGATGCGCTCGGTCCGGCCGCTCGTCGCGGAGCGGATCGCCGGCCTGGCCGACCGGCCGGCCTTCGAGCTGTACGACGACCTGGCCCGACTGCTGCCGATCGCAGTCATCGCCCGCGTGCTCGGGATGTCGGACGCCGACGCCGAGATGCTGGGGGAGGCCAAGGGCTGGCTGGAGGCGGTGCTGGCGTGGCGGCACTCCTACGGCGAGGACCCGGTCTCGCGGGCCGCGGCGATCGAGGCGACCCGGCGCCTGGATCCGATCCTGCTCGACACCGTCCGCGCGCGGCGCGATCGGCCGCAGGACGATGCGATCAGCCTGCTGTGGCAGTTCGGCCAGGACGTCGCGCCGGACTGGGGCGAGCAGGACGTCCTCGACAACGCGAAGTTCCTGTTCGAGGGCGGCTCGGAGACGACGGCGTTCCTCATCTGCACGACGATCCACCGGCTCTTTGCGTGGCCAAGCGCAGCACGCCGGGCGGTCCTCGACGACCCGGCGGCGTTCGCCCGGTTCATGGAGGAGGTGCTCCGACACTCGACCGTGGTCCACCTTCGCGCGCGACGCGCGACCCAGGACGTGGATCTGGCCGGCGTCCCGATCGCGGCCGGCGAGCGGGTCATCGCCATCAACGCTGCCGCGAACCGCGATCCCGCTCGCTGGGAGCGCGCTGACGCCTTCGATCCGGACCGGCCGCGCCTGTGGGGCCACCTCGGGTTCAACGTCGGGCCGCGTCACTGCGCCGGCGCGCACCTCGGCCGGATGGAGGCGACCGAGGTCGTCCTGGCGCTGTTTCGGGCATTCCCGGATCTGGATCGCACCGACGACCCGGTCGTGGCCGCCGCGACGCAGCCGATCGGCTTCGTGTCGCGCGCCTGGCGACCGATCCAGCTGGCCCATGCCCCCGTCTCGGCGGACGTCGCGCGGGCACGGGTGCTCGACGGGCCGGCCTGGGCGGGCTCGGTCCCGG
>JAXDKY010000445.1:0-3905 GCA_034666885.1 Chloroflexota bacterium | reverse complement strand
GATTGGCGGCACCCTGGCGCGCCTGGACGATGGGGACGCCCACGATGGTCGTGAGCAACAGGAACACGGCGACCAGTACGGAAACCCGTCTCATCGGGATAGAGCCCTCCTAGATCGTGACGCACGGAAATCGTGCAGGGGCGCGGGAGCGGCGATGCGCGGGGGGACAAGAAACCGCCGATGAGCCTCCACTCGGATCGGCGGCTGGAACTGGACTGCCAAAGTACGCCTCGGTCCAGAAGCGCGTCAACTCGCATCGGCGCCTGGTAGCGTCACGGCCCGCGACTAGCGGTGCAGCCGCGCACCGGATGTGTCAGGCGGGCAGGATCTCGACGTCGGTGGCGAGGAAGATGGGCCCGATCTGGCAGATGGACGAACGGTCCGTCGCGACGGCGCCGCGGACCGTGACGGACTCGCCGGCGTGGGCTAACTGGCTGCCGGGGCCGCGGAGTTCGGCGCGCATCCGGTCGAGGCTCCAGCCGTCCGGATAGACGACCTCGTAGCGGGTTCCCTCGACCGTTTCCAGGAACGAGCAGCCGCCTTCGATATCGTCGAAACTCAGCCGGCCCGTCACGGTCGCGTCGGGTCGGGAGCGCGATTTCTCGGCCCACGCCTCGCGAGGGTCGATCAGCGGCGGCAGGCTGAACTCGTCATCGCGCGATACCGCGCGCTCCTGGTCCTCCACCTACCCCGACCTCCGGCCTCAGCCAGCGAGCGGAACGACTCGACCCTCGGCGTCGAGCGTGGCCTGGCGGCGCAGCCGCTTGAGTTCCGCGCCCGGGACCTGGTCGCGGGCGTGATAGCTCGAGCGGACCAGCGGCGCCGACTCCACGTGCTTGAAGCCGAGCGCGAGCGCTTCGACCTTCATCTCGGCGAACTCGTCGGGATGGTAGTAGCGCTCGAGGGGGAGGTGCTTGAGCGACGGGCGCAGGTACTGGCCGATCGTGAGGATGTCGACGTCAGCCGCACGCAGCGCCTCGAACGCCTCGGTCATCTCGTCGCGTTCCTCACCCAGGCCGACCATCAGCGAGCTCTTGGTGTGGACCGGGTAGCCGATCTCCCGCGCCATCTCCTTGGCCCGCGCCAGCACGTACAGCGAGCGGTCCCAGCGGGCGCGCTTACGGACCGGCTTCTGGAGGCGCTTCACGGTCTCGAGGTTGTGGTTGAGGATGTCGGGCCGGGCGTCCATGACGGTGTGCAGGCGGTCGTCCGATCCGTCGAAATCCGGGATGAGGACCTCGATGCCCATGCCGGGCGAGGTCGTCCGCATGGCCAGGATCGTCTCGGCGAAGATGCGCGAGCCGCCATCGGGCAGGTCGTCCCGCGCGACGCTCGTGACGACCACGTGCTCGAGGCCGAGCTGTCCGACGGCCTGGGCGACGCGACGCGGCTCGTCGTCGTCGAACCAGGTGGGGCGACCGGTCTTGACGGCACAGAACCCGCAGGCGCGGGTACAGGTGTCGCCGAGGATCATGATCGTCGCCGTGCGCTGGTCCCAGCACTCCCCGATATTCGGGCAGTGGGCCTCCTCGCAGACCGTGTTGAGGTCGAGGCCGCGGAGCAGGCCCTTGAGCTCGTGGAAGTTGTCGCCCGACGGCATGCGAGCACGGATCCAGTCCGGATGGCGCCGCAGCGCGACCGACCCATCGGCGGCCGGTAGCCCGGCCGACCCGCCACCGATCGAGATCGGCAGCTCGGGCCGCTCGTGGGGCGCGTGTCCGGCGGGTGCCGCCTCGAACATCGGGAGCTCGCGAGCCATGGTCGGAGTGTAGTGGCTCGGTCGTCGATCGGCCTCCGGCCGAGGCCGGCCCTTCCCGTCCATCAGCCGTCGTCGAAGGTGGCCCGCAGCCCGCTGGCCAGGTCGCGCGGCCGATAGCCGAGCTCGGTCGCGGCCTTGGCCGACGACGCCCAGTACGTGACACCGAGGCTGGAGCGCAGCACCTCCCCGAGGTCGTCGGGCAGGCCGGCGGCGCGGGCGAGGACGGCCGGCGCCTTCGACCCGATCCGCAGGATGGCCGTCGGAAGCTCGAGCCGGGGCATGCCCTTCCCGCCGATCCGGGCAGCCACCTGCATCGCATCGCGGAGGCGGGTGTTCTCGCCACCGAGGATGTAGGACTCGCCGATCCGGCCACGATCGAGCGCGCCGACGATGCCGGCGGCCACGTCCTCGACGTACACGGCCGAGATCCCGAGATCTGTGAGGGCCGTGTAGCCGAGCGTCCCGTCATGCGCCCCGCGCAGTTGCTCGCCGATGCCGGAGTGGTCGCGCGGGCCGTAGACGACACCCGGCATGACGATGACCGCCGCCAGGCCCGCGTCGATCCGCTCCTTGACGGCTCGGTGAGCGAGGTACTTCGTCTCGTCGTAGTAGCTCAGGAAGCCGTCCGCTAGGTCCCGCCGGTGGCGCTCGTCGAGGATCCGGCCTTCTGTGTTGCCCAGCACGTTGACGGTCGATACGTACACGAGCCGCTCGACGCCGGCGGTCGCCGTCGCGTCGATGATCCGATGCGTCGCCCCGACGTTCGCGTCGAGCATGGCGGGACGCACCGACGCGGGGATGCCGACCCGGTACATGCCCGCGATGTGGATGGCCGCATCGGTGCCGCGCATCGCGTCGACGATGGCGGCGGTCCGCGACAGGTCCCCGGCTCGCGTTTCCACGCCGAGATCCGTCAGGGCGGTCGCCCGATCGGGGTCACGGACGACGGCCATCACGCGGTCGCCGCGCTCGACCAGCCGCCGGACGACTGCCAGACCGATGAAGCCGGCGCCGCCCGTGACGAAGATGCGCATCAGCCCCCGGCGCCGGGTCGGGCGCCCCTCGACTCAGTAGACAGGCGTGTCCGGCCCGATGCCCTCGAGCCAGGTCTTGATGGCCTTAAGGAGGGCCGCTGCCTGCGCCCCGTCGTTGGCTCGATGGTCGATGGCGAGGACCATGTTCATGACCGGGCGGATCGCGATCACGTCGCCGTCGGGCGTCTCCAGGACGACCGGTCGTTTCACGATCGCCTCCATGGTCAGGATCGCGACCTCGGGGACGTTGATGATCGGCATCGTCAGGTTCGATCCGAACCAGCCGGTGTTGTCGATGGTGAAGGTGCTGCCGCCGTAATCGTCGAGCTTGAGCTTGCCGGCGCGGGCCCGGGCGGCGACCTCGGCGATGGCGTGGTTCAGCCCGCTGATGCTGAGCTGGTCCACGTCTCGGACGACCGGCACGAGCAGGCCGTCGTCGACGGCGACCGCGACGCCCATCTGGACGCGGCGCTTGGCGAGGACGCCGTTCTCGGTCCAGTGCGCGTTGAACGATGGGTACTGGCGGAGCGCGGCGACGGCCGCCTTGATCACGAACGGCACGTAGCTGAGCGAGATGCCCTCGCGGGCCTGGTAGTCGCGCTTGGCCTTCTCGCGCGCCTTCACGAGGTTGGTGGCATCGACCTCCATGTGGACGTAGGCGTGCGGGACCGCCAGCGCCCGGGTCATCTGCGCCGCGATGCCCTTGCGCATCTGCGTCATCGGCAGGAGGACCTCGTCGGCGCCTTCCGGGAATTCGACTGGGGCGCCGGCCGGCATCCGCGCTGGCGGGACGACGGTGCCGGGCGCGCCGGATGGCGCTTGCGCCGTCTGCGGGGTCTGCGCAGCGGGGGCGTTGGTGGTGCTGCCGGAGCCGTTGCCGCCGGCCATCACGGGCACGGCCGGCGTGCCGCCGGTGCGGATCGACTCGACCACGGCCAGGACGTCGTCCCTCGTGATGCGGCCGCCACCACCCGTGCCCACGATCTGGTCGGGCCGCAAAGCGTTCTCGCGCAGGAGGCGCCGGACCGCCGGGGTCATGCGGGCGTCGGGGTCCCCGGTCCCCGCCGAGGCGGTCGCGGCTGGGGCGGTCGCGGCTGGGGCGGTCGCGGTCG
>JAXDKY010000444.1:0-5269 GCA_034666885.1 Chloroflexota bacterium | reverse complement strand
AAGCGCTCTCGTTCGTTGCGCTGCGTGACCTCCTGGACAGCCTGCCTACCGAGGCGCTGGATCGGCTGCCACCTCCGCAACGGCATGCGCTGGGAGCGGCGCTCCTTCGGCTACCCGCCGATGAAGGCGTCGACCAGGGGGCGCTCGGAGCCGCATTCACGACGGTCCTCCGTCGCCGAGCGGGGGAACGACCCACCTTGCTGGCGATCGACGACGCCCAGTGGCTGGACCCCCCGTCCGCGCGGACCCTGGCGTTCGGCCTGCGCCGCCTGGGCGATGTTCGCCTCGGCGTCCTGCTGTCCCGACGGTCCGGCGAGGACGCCCCCTTCTTCGAGGAAGCGGCGGTGACGCTGGAGGATCGCGGGCAACGCATCCGCCTCGGACCGATCAACTTCGGTGCGCTCCATCGACTCCTCACGTCGCGAACGGGCCATCGCTTCGCACGCCCAGTCGTCGCACGCATCGAACGCGCCTCGAGCGGCAACCCCATGACGGCGCTCGAGATCGCGCGGGCGCTGCTCGACGCGGGCGCCGCCGAGCCCGGTCCCGGCGAGGATCTGCCGGTCCCGCAGCGCCTCCACGAGCTGCTGGACGCGCGGCTCGCTCGACTCAGCGCCGCCAGTCGGGCCGCCGTGCTCGTCGCCGCCGCGCTGTCGCACCCGACGATCGCGCTGGTCACGGCGGCCTCGGACGAGGAGACGCTGGCGCGCGACGGCCTCGATGAAGCCGAAGCCGCGGGCATCGTGGCCATCGACGATGGTCGAGTCCGGTTCACCCATCCGCTCTTCGCCTCCGTGGTCCAGGCCGGGGCGCCGACCGGCGTTCGTCGGGCGCTGCACCGGCGGCTCGGGACGATCGTCGCCGACGACGAGGAGCGCGCCTACCACCTGGCCCTGGCCGCGACCGATCCGGACGCCGACCTGGCGGACCAGCTGGAAGCGGCCGGACTCCAGACGTACCACCGCGGCGCTCCCGATGTCGGAGCAGGGATGCTGGCACGTGCCGGGGCGCTGACCCCGCACTCGGATGTGCCGGCACGAGGGCGCCGGGCGGTCCTGGAGGCCGAAGCGCGGCTGGAGGCCGGGGATCTCGCTGGCTCGGCGGAGGTGCTCGAGCGCGCGCGCGCCTGGATCTCGCCGGGTCGCCAGCGCGCTGAGGCGCTGCTGCTCCTCGGCACGGCGCAGTGGTACCTGGATCCGGCCCGTGCGACCGCGACCCTGGAGCAGGCCCTGCCCGATGCGGCCGACGACCCGACGCTCCGCGGTCGCATCCACAGCCGGCTTGCGCTGTTCGTCGAGGACATCGAGGTCGGCCGTGCGCATGGCCGCGCGGCGGTCGCCCTGATCGACCCGGCGATCGATCCGTCCAGGCTCGCCTTCGCGATGTTCGGGCTGTTCTTCGCGGATGTCCGGGCCGGTTCGAGCCCGGACCTGGCCGCCTTCGAGTCCGCGTTGCGCCTCGAGCCAGATATCCCGTCATGGGAGGTCAGCACGATCCCCGGGTTGTGGTGGGCGTACACGGGTCGGCACGACCTCGCCCGATCGAGGCTGGATCAACACCTCCGCTGGGCGCACGACTCCGGCGATCAGTCCTCCGACGCGGATCTGTACGCTCACCTCGCCGAACTCGAGCTGTCCGCGGGTCGCTGGTCCGCTGCGGACGAGGCGGCCGACCGCAGCGTCGATGCCGCTGAGCAGATGGGCCAGGTCATGCCAGATCCGTCGCACCGGGTGCGCGCCCTGGTCGACGCGTACCAGGGCCGACTCGAGCAGGCGATCGGGGCCGCCGAGGTTGGCGCGGCCGCGTGTCGGGGCGTTGACCCGGAACTGGAGGCGATGTACCTCGACGTCCTGGGTGCGTCACGGCTGGCTGCCGGTGATCCTGCCGCCGCGGTCGAAGCCTTCGACCGGATGCGCCTCTTGCTCGACCGCATCGGCATGCGGGAGCCGTTGCGCTATCGGACCGAGCCCGATCACATCGAAGCCCTCGTCACGATCGGCGCGGTCGACCGGGCTGCCGACCAGCTCGACCGGCTCGAACGCCGTCACGAGATCGTGCCGCGCTCGTGGATCGCTGCCGTGCTCCCGCGGTCGCGGGCCCTCGTACGCGCGGCACATGGCGACGTCGGGGGCGCGGCCGCGGACCTCACGGCCGCCATCGAAGCTCCGGCCCAGCCCGACGGCGACCCGTTCTCCGCCGCGCGGTCTCTCCTCGTCCTCGGCCGGCTCGAACGACGCCTGGGGCAACGTCGAGCCGCCGGAGAGCGACTCGACCGCGCCGCGGCGCTGTTCGATGCCTTGCCGGCGCCCGCCTGGAGCGCCCAGACGCTGCAGGAGGCCGACCGCCTCGGGCGCCGACGCGGCGCCGGCGAGGGGCTGACTCCGGCCGAGGCTCGCGTCGTGGAGCTGATCGCCGAGGGCCTCACGAATCGCGCGGTCGCCGAGCGGCTGGTCCTGAGTCCAAAGACGGTCGAGGCGCACCTGGCCCGTGCCTACGCCAAGCTCGGCGTTAGATCGCGGGCAGAGCTGGGACGCCGTCTCGCCGCTGCCTCGAGTGCCTCGAGCGAGGGAGACGACCCCGCGTTGTAGGGAATCACCGGATGTTGGCCGATGGCGCGGCCCGCATCGTGCCGGAATGGCACCCGAGCGCCTCCCCATCCCGACGCGCACCTTCCTCGCCGAGCGCTACCGCGCTGGTACCTCGCCGGTCGCCGCCCGCCTCGAATCCGAGGCGGCCCAACGCGCCGCGGTCGAGTTGTCCGGCGAGGGTCGACCCGTGAAGCTCATCGGGTCGCTCCTGGTCGCGAGCGACGAAACCGTCTTCTCACTCTTCGGCGCGTCGTCGCCCGAGGACGTCACTGCTGTCGGCGAGCGAACCGACCTGCCCTTTGACCGCATCTCGGAGGGCGTCCCGATGGCGCCATTCCGAGGACGCCGAGCGCGCTAGGCGATGCTCCGATGATCCGAGCTTCGTCCCGCCGGTGGCTGTCGTTCGTCGGCCTTGTCGTCTTGATCGCTGCAGGTTGTTCGTCGGCCCAGCCGACTGACTCGTCGGCCCAGCCGACCGGCTCGGGCGCACCCGCCGCGAGCGCCATTGCCCCCCTGACTTCATCGACACCGATCGAGCTCTCAGCTTGGCAGCAGGTCTTGGCGCAGATCAAACCCGACGGGACCGTCACTGCCGACACGGCACTCCAGGCCTTTTCGCTCGCGTTCGGACCACTGCCCGATGTGACGATCCCGGTGGGCCCGGTCGGCGAGATCCGGTCGGGCAGCGGCGCGGTCCGCTGGCTCGTGGGCCATTGGGACGAGATCACGGCTGCGCAGCGCGCACAGGCCGTCAGCCTTGTGCCCGAACTGGCGGGCGTCGGCGGCGGGTCCGCGGCGGGACAGCCCGAGCCCGACTTCCAGCTCGTGTCGTACCACGGCCCGGTGTCGGCCCCGGTGAGGCCCGCCACCTACTACGCGGTCCTCGCGCAGACGATGGCCGACGAGATCGAGGCGCACGTGGGTATCCCGATGCTCCTGACCCTGTTCGCAGCTGAGGGTCGGACCCAGCAGACCGATTCCCTGGCCGACACGGGCGTCTACGACGCGAACGGTGGCACCAGCGGCAAACCATCCAAGTGCGTGATCACCGTCAGCGCCAAGGGCGCCGCGGAGTCGCAGGTCGATCTCGAGGACACGATCGGCCACGAGGTCTGGCACTGCTACCAGGGCCAGATCCGGGGGATGGACTGGTACTACGCCGTTCCAACGCCGAGCTGGTTGATCGAGGGCCAGGCCGAGTGGGTCGGCGACGCGCTTCGACCAACTGCAGCGGCGGCCTCGCCCTGGAATGGCTATATCGCGAAACCCGGGAAGGCGCTCTTCGAACGCTCGTACGACGCCCTCGGGTTCTACGCGCACATCGCGCAGTCAGGGACCAACACCTGGGATGTCCTGATCTCGATGCTTCAGGCCGCCGACGACAACCCGGCGCGCTACGAGGCATCTGGCGCGACGTCCGATCAGTTCCTCGACACGTGGGCGTCTGGCTTCTTTCGCGAGCCGTCGGTCGGTGCGGCATGGGAGTTCGATGGCCCTGGGCTGCCCGCGACCCGAGGCCCGGCCCGCCCGGTCCTCAGCGCGTCCAACGGAAAGGCCACGCCGTTCAGCGCGCCGGCCTACGCGAACGCGGTATTCGATCTGTCCTCGAGCGCGGACATCCTGAGCTTCACGGTCACGGGCCACGCCAGGCTGGCCGATCCCGGCGATCGACAGGACTACGTGCTCGCCGGCGGCTCGTTCTGTACCAGGGACGGCGGCTGCATCTGCCCACCGGGAACCGATTTCGTCGGGGTGCCCCCGAACCGCCTCTCGGCCGAGACGATGCTCGCAGTCACGGGCGGGCCGACCGGGACGCACGGGGTCGCCACCGGTCACTCGATGGAGGAGTTCTGCAAGCCGACAGCGGCCTGCAGCGTCGATGTCCCGCCGGGCGCATACGACGGAACGCTGACCTATTCGACGATCACGCCGTACATCACCCATCAAGGCGATGGGCCGATCCAGTTCACGGTCGACGCGGCGGGCGCCGTGAAGGGTTCCTGGGACCTCGCCTACGTCTCCAAGTCCAGCACGGGCCAGATGGGCATCGGCGAGGTCAAGGAGGGGGTCGTCGCCGGGTCGCCACGGGAATTGCTGCTCAGCGGCACGAACACCGTGGCCACCGAACACGGCACCGGCACCGCCCTGCCCTGGCCGAACACGCCCCTGGCCGTCCAGCCCGTCTGCGATGGCCAGGTCCTCGCCGAATACACGGCCGGCGCGCTCACCGTGAGCGTCCAAGCATCCGCCAAATAGCCATGAACGACAAGGAGCGAACGACGATGTGGAACTGGAAGTCGAACCTCGTGATCGCGTCGATCACGACGCTGTTGCTTGCGGGTTGCGCCGGGGCAGCGACCCCGAACGCGACAACCAACGAGTCAGCAACGACGGCGTCGACGGGCACGGGTGGGTCGAGCGCGGCGCAGCCGGCGTCGACGTCGGCGTCATCGGCCGCGGCGCCGTCCGCCGCGGAGCTCGACGGCCCGCCCCTGACCCTGACCAGTGGGTCCGCCCACGTGACGATGACCGGCGGGACCTCACAGGAATTCGATCTCTCGCTGAGCAGCGGCATCCTCATCCCGGGCTCGAACGTGATCCTCAGCTGGAGCGGACCGCCGGGGGACCAATCCGG
Organism: Chloroflexota bacterium; assembly: GCA_034666885.1. GTDB lineage: Bacteria > Chloroflexota > Limnocylindria > Limnocylindrales > CSP1-4 > SPCO01. The sequence goes on along the minus strand of JAXDKY010000444.1, from coordinate 46 downwards.
CAATGACGGTCTACGGATCCAGGCCCCGAGCAGGGCCGGTGCCTAC
>JAXDKY010000443.1:0-10614 GCA_034666885.1 Chloroflexota bacterium | reverse complement strand
AGCCTGGCCGGGTCCAGCAGGACGTCGCGCCCGGGCGGTCGGTACAGGCCCGCGTGCCACAACGGGGAGTGGACCTCGGCGCGCGCGGCATCGGCGTCGAGGAACTCGAGGTGTTCGCCGTGCTCCGCGGCCTCGTCCGCCCAGGCCCGGAACTCCTCGACCTGGTGGGGCTGGTCGGCGAGCGACAGCGTGCCGGTCTCCTCGAGGTCGCAGTCGATGCCGTGGTCGCGGGTAAACGCGATCAGGGCCTGCAGGTTATCGATGCCTTCGCGCTCCAGGCGCGGCAGTTCGTCGGCGAAGTGCTTGATGCCGTTGGCCAGGCCGTGGGTCAGGCTCGCCTCGCAGAACCCGCCGTTTCGGCCGCTGGCGCCGAAGGCGACGGTCTCCGCCTCGAGCACGGCGATGCGCAGCGACGGGTCGGTGTCGGTCAGCGCGAGCGCCGTCCACAGCCCGGTGAACCCGGCACCGACGATCGCGACGTCGACGTCCCGCTGCTCACCGGCCTCCAGGGGCGGGTCGGTGGCCGGGCCGGGTTCTCGGAGCCAGTAGCTGACCCGAGGGTTCGGGGTCGACGGTTGCATGCGCCCGAAGTCTAGGGACGCGGCCGGCGGGGCGCAGTGCAGCGGTGGCTATCCGCACGGAACGGCGACCCGCCGCGCGGGATTCGTGGCCGCCGCGCCCGAAGCGGACGAAAGTCGCGTTGACGCGCTACGCTGCCTTGTGCCACGATTGGCCGACCGTCGTCCCGTATCGCGCAACGCGCGTCCCACGGACCGCGTCGACATGCCCCCCGACTCGAAATCCGTAGGTAGAGGACCTTGATGGCCACGGAACCCGCCGCCCGGACCACCCCCACGATCCGCCGCGACGTACAGTCAGCGCTCTATCAGCGCGCCTTGCAGACGCTGCCCGGTGGCACCGACTCGAATTTTCGCGCCTGGGGCGAGAGCACGATCTACGTCGATCGTGGCCAGGGCGGCAAGGTCTGGGACGTCGACGGCAACGAGTTCGTCGACCTGCGCATGGGATACGGCCCGGTCATCCTCGGCCACGGCGACGAGCGGGTCGACGACTACGTGAACGAGCGGATGCGCCGTGGGGTCAGCTTCAGCCTGACGAGCGAGGACGAGGTCCGCGCCATGGAGCTCGTGAAGGAGCTCACCGGCTGGGTCGACCTGGCGCGCATGACCGTGTCCGGCACCGAGGCGACGATGCACGCGATGCGCATCGCCCGCGCCTACACGGGCCGCGAGAAGATCGTGAAGTTCGAGGGTCAGTACCACGGCGTCCACGACTACGCCCTGATCAGCGTCGGCCCCGACGACATGTCGGAGCTCGGCGACCCGGACGCGCCGGTAGCGCTGGCCTGGGGTCGCGGCATCCCGGGCGCCGTCGCCGACACGATCATCCCGGCGCGCTACAACAACATCGGCGCGCTCCGCAAGATCTTCGAGCGCTACGGCGAGGAGATCGCGGCGATCATCGTGGAGCCGGTCCTCGGCAACGCCCAGGGGATCATGCCGCAGGAGGGCTTCCACCAGCAGATGCGGGCCCTCACCGAGGAGTTCGGGATCCTGCTGATCTTCGACGAGGTCAAGACCGGCTTCCGGTTCGCGCGGGGTGGCGCCGCGGAGTTCTTCGGCATCAAGCCGGACCTCGCGACCTACGCCAAGGCGATGGGCAACGGCTATCCCGCGGCTGCATTCGGTGGCCGGCGCGAGATCATGGACATGCTGCCGAACAAGGTCAGCCATGGCGGCACGTACGCCGGGAACCGGGTCGCCGCCGCGGCGGCTGTCAAGACGCTCGAGATCCTGCGCGACACGAACGCGCTCGAGACGATCCATGCGACCGGCCGCACGATCCAGGACGGGTTGCGCGAGATCCTCGACCCGGTCGGGCTGCCGTACCACTTCACCGGTCACCCGTCGATGTTCGGGATCATGTTCCGCGACGAGGTCGCGACCGAATATCGCGACTGGGCCACCACCGACCACGAGCTGTACGACGCGATCGCGATCGGGATGCACGCCCGCGGGGCGATGCCCGAGCCGGACTCCCGCGAGCCCTGGTTCATCTGCGAGGCGCATGCCGACGCCGACATCATCGACCGGGTGCTGACCGCGTTCTCCGACTCGCTCGACGCGGCGCTCGAGGATCGTGCGCACGGCGTCACCGCGCCGCCCCACCACGGCGGCATGGCCTCGCCCAGCGCCGGCTGAACACCCGACCAGGAAGAAAGGAAGCCGATGGTCCTCGACGGCAACGCTGTCCGCTCCGTCGATCGAGCGGCCGCCCTGCTCCTCGCCTTGGGCGATTCGCAGGGCGAAGCCGGCGTGACCGAGCTCGCCCGGCGCCTCGGCCTGCACAAATCCACGGCGTCGCGCCTCCTGGCCACGCTCCAGAAGCGCGGCCTCGTCGAGCAGGACGACGAGACCGGCAAGTACCGGCTCGGACTGGTCGTCATCCGTCTCGCGGAACGGGCTGAGCGGACCCTCGACCTGCGCGGCATCGCGACCCCGGAGCTCGAGCGGCTGGCTCGCCTGACCCACGAGACCACGGGGATCGGCATCCTCGACGGTGATTCGCTGCTCACCGTGGCCCAGGCCGATGGACCGAACCTCATCGCCGTCGGCGACTGGACCGGCCGCGCCACGCCCCTCAACTGCGTCGCGGCGGGCAAGGTCCTGATGTCCGCCCTCGCCGAACGAGACGTGCTGCGGATCGTGCGGCGCGGCCTGGTGAGCTACACGGAACGGACCGTCGTCGAGCTCGAGCCGCTGCTCGAGGAGCTGGCACGCATCCGTCGGCGCGGCTACGCGACGGCCATCGGCGAATACGAGCTGGGGCTTAACGCGGTCGCGGCCCCGATCCACGATGCGCGCGGCAACGTGATCGCGGCCGTGGACGTGTGGGGACCGGCCTTCCGCCTGACCCCGCGGCGCATCCCGGAGCTCGCGGCGCAGGCGCGCGAGGCGGCGGCGGCCATCTCGGTCCGCCTCGGGGGCGCGGCCCCGGTCCGCCAGCCGACCCCCGTGACCGCCACGGCCTGATCCTCGCCGCGGGCCACGCCGCGGATCGACCGGGCGACTCGCTACCCTTAGGCCATGCCCGATTTCACGAAGGCGCCCTGGAGCGACGTCGCGGCGTTCGCCCGCGAGTACCACCTCGTCTCGGTGGTGCTGATCATCGTCGCGACGATCGTCGCGATCCGACTCGCGAGCCTGTTCGTGCACGGCATCGTGCAGGCCCTCCTCGATCGCGAGGCGACCGAGGGCACCGCCCAGGAGCTCAGCGCGGTCGAGCTCAAGAAGCGGATGGACACCCTCGACGACCTTGGTGCCCACGCGATCCAGTTCTTCATCGTGGTGATCGCCGCGCTCATGGTGCTTGGCCAGCTCGGGCTCGATATCGGTCCGGCGGTCGCCGGTTTCGGGATCATCGGCATCGCGGTCGGGTTCGGGGCCCAGACGCTCGTCCACGACTACCTCAACGGGGCGCTGATCCTGCTCGAGAACCAGTTCTCGAAAGGCGACGTCGTGCGCCTGGCCGGGGTCGACGGCACGGTCGAGGACTTCAACCTGCGGCGCACGACCCTGCGCGACCTCGACGGGGTCGTGCACACCGTCCCCAACGGCGAGATCAAGGTCTCGTCCAACCTGACCCGGGTCTGGGCGCGCATCAACCAGAACATCACGGTCGCGTACGGCACCGACATCGACAAGGTCATCGAGATCGTCGACGCGGTCGGGCGGGAGCTCGCCCAGGACCCCGTGTGGAAGCGGCGCATCCTCGAGACGCCGCGCGTGGAACGGGTCGAGGCCCTCGGCGACTACGGCGTCACGCTCAAGATCCTCGGCTCGGTCCGGGCGCCGGAGCAATGGGCGGCCGGCGGCGAGTTCCGCAAGCGGCTGCTGGCGGCGCTCGAGGCGAACGGCATCGAGATCCCGCGGCCGCAGCGGGTCGTCCTGTCGCGCGACCCATCCGCCCTCGACGCGGCCGCCCTGTCCGCAGCCGAGCTCGCACGCGGGCCGGCCGACGAGGACCTGGCGGTCGACTCCGACTGACCGACGCTCGAGTCGAATGCTGCCGCGCACGGCTCCGTCGCCTGTCGCGGTAGGATGACCCGGCCAGCCCACCTCGCCGAAAGGGTGCCTCCCGTGAGCATCGACCCGTCCCCGTCCTCGGCGCCGACGATCGAGAATCTCCTCGCCGAAGACCGGACCTTCCCGCCCGATCCGGCGTTCACGGCGCAGGCCAACGCGAAGGCCGACCTGTATGCCGAGGCCGAGGCCGATTTCGAGGCGTTCTGGGCGAGATTGGCGCGCGAGCGCATCGACTGGGTGGAGGACTTCCACACGACGCTCGAGTGGGACCTGCCATTCGCCAAGTGGTTCGTCGGCGGCAAGCTCAACCTCGCCTACAACTGCATCGACCGCCACGTCGAGCGCGGGCTCGGCGACAAGGTGGCGTATCACTGGATCGGCGAGCCCGGCGACACCCGCACCATCACCTTCGCCGACCTCCAGCGCGAGGTGAGCAAGGCGGCGAACGCGCTGCTCGAGCTCGGCATCGAGACCGGCGACCGGGTCGCCATCTACATGCCGATGATCCCGGAGCTGCCGATCGCGATGCTGGCCTGCGCGCGGATCGGTGCGCCGCACACGGTGGTCTTCGGTGGCTTCTCGGCCGAGGCGCTGAGCGGCCGGATGAACGATGCCCAGGCCAAGCTCGTGATCACCGCCGACGGTGGCTGGCGCCGCGGCAAGCCCGCGCCCCTCAAGCCGGCCGTGGACGAGGCCATCGCCGCCTCGCCGACCGTCGAGCACGCGCTCGTCGTCCGTCGCCTCGGCGACGCGGTCGAAGGCGGCACCGCGATGCAGGACGGGCGCGACGTGTGGTGGCACGACATCGTCGAGCGCCAGTCGGCGCAGCACGAACCGGTCGCGCTCGACAGCGAGCACATGCTGTACCTGCTGTACACGTCGGGGACGACGGCCAAGCCCAAGGGCATCGTCCACACGAGTGCCGGCTACCTGCTTGGCGCGAGCGTCACCCACGAGATGGTGTTCGACGTCAAGCCCGACGACGTGTACTGGTGCGCCGCCGACGTCGGCTGGGTCACCGGCCACAGCTACATCGTCTACGGCCCGCTCGCCAATGCCACGACCAGCGTCCTCTACGAGGGCACGCCGGACTCGCCGGACTGGGGCCGCTGGTGGCAGATCATCGAGGACTACAAGGTCAACATCCTGTACTGCGCCCCGACTGCCATCCGGGCCCACATGAAGCAAGGAGCGAAGTACGCCGAGGCGCACGACCTCTCGAGCCTGCGGGTACTGGGCTCGGTCGGTGAGCCCATCAACCCCGAGGCGTGGCTCTGGTACCACGAATACATCGGCGGAGGGAAGCGGCCGATCGTCGATACCTGGTGGCAGACCGAGACCGGCATGATCATGATCACGCCGCTCCCCGGGGTGACGACCACCAAGCCCGGCAGTGCGACGTTCCCGTTCCCCGGCGTCAAGGCCGACGTGATCGACGGCGAGGGCAACTCCGTGCCGCTCGGCGGCGGCGGCTATCTCGTCCTCCAGCGGCCGTGGCCGGCGATGCTGCGCGGCATCTACGGCGACCCGGAGCGCTACAAGGAGACGTATTGGAGCCGCTTCCCCGGGATGTACTTCGCCGGCGATGGCGCGAAGCGGGACAAGGACGGCTATCTCTGGCTGCTCGGGCGCGTCGACGACGTGATGAACGTGTCCGGCCACCGACTCTCCACGACCGAGATCGAGAGCGCGCTCGTGTCGCATCCGGCCGTCGCCGAGGCGGCGGTGGTCGGCGTGCCCGACCCGATCACGGGCGAAGCCATCGATGCCTTCGTGATCCTGCGGCTGGGCAACGAACCGTCCCCGGAGTTCGGTGAGGAGCTGCGCCGACACGTGGCGACGAAGATCAGCCCCATCGCCAAGCCCAAGGGCCTGATGTTCGTGCCGGACCTGCCCAAGACCCGCTCGGGCAAGATCATGCGCCGGCTGCTGCGCGACATCGCCCAGGGCCGCGCGCTCGGTGACACCACGACGCTCGCGGACGCCGGGGTCGTCGACCTCATCCGGTCGAAGTCCGGCGCGGCGGAGGACTGAGGTGCCCTTCGACTTCCTCAGGAGGAAGAAGGATGCGGGCGGCGCGGGCTCGGCGGGGGAGGGCACTGGCGGACCGGTCATCCGTGGGGTGCCCTTCGACGGCCTCACCGAGGAGTGGCGCATCGTCGGGGACATGCACATCGCGACGCGGCTGTCGGACGCACTCAACAAGCGCGAAGCCGTCACGATCTCGGATGTGCGCTGGGCGCCGGCCGACGGCTCGGCCGAGCTGTCTCCCGCATCCGGCCTGAAGGCGGTCGATCCCTACGACCTGATCCTCGTCATGGCCGGCGCCGCCACGCTCCCGCCGCTGACGGATGCCGAGCGCATGGCGTACAAGGTGCACAAAGTCCCGTACGACGTCGCTCTCGAGGTGCCGCCGTTCCGGGTGCTGGGTACGGTCTACATGACCCCCGGATCGGAGCCCGAGCGGCTCCTCGACCGCGCCACGGAGATGTTCGTGCCGGTCGTGGGCGCGACCGCCTACCTCGGGGACCGCAAGCTCGCCGACGAGATGGACGCGATCCTCGTCAATCGCTTCTATCTGCGCGGCCTAAACCAGATCGACCGGCGCACCGGCGAACGCGCCCTTCCACTCCCCGGCGCGCCCCTAGGGGGCACGAGCTGGCACGACAGATCCAGGTAGGTTCCGCGTAGCCCGCGGCGCGGCCGACGCGCCGCCCAGCGACGCTAACGGCCAACGAGACCGATCTGACCCTTCGCGACTGGTCAGACGTGCCGCCCGGCGGCTCGTTCGACGAACCTGGCGCTCGATATTTGTTGACTCGTTCGCCAGCCGGCCGAGCGTCAATGGAGCTTCGTTGCAAGCGCCGCTTAGCGGCGCGCGTCGCGTTCTCGAACTTGTCGGATCGAGCCGGGTCCGTCGCCTCGCGCCCCGAATCGAAACGGGCCGCGGCCGAGGCCACGACCCGTGGGGTCGAATGGAGGGCGCGGGGCTCTAGGCCCGGGCCGCAACTTTCTGACGATTGAAGATCCCGAAGGCGGGCTTGGCGACGGCGACCGCCGGGGGCGTCCCGATGATGCGGTCGGCCAGGGCGTCGAAGTCCTCGCTGATCTTTTCGCGCGGGAACATCTCGATGACCGTCCGACCCTCGTTCGCAGCGCGGACGAAGAGCAGGCCGCCCGAGCGCAGGAGCGCGAGCGACGGCATGCCGACGGTCCGCTCCATGTCGGCCACGGACACGCCGCTGTTCGCGCGGTTGATGACGAGGGCGAGGCGCTCGCGGATCCCGAGCTCGGCCGCGAGATCCGACAGCTGGACGGCGGCGCGGATGGCGGGCACGTCCGGCGTGACCGGCACGAGGATGCGATCGGCGGTGTCGAAGATCGCGAGGTTGAGGTCGGAGTAGGAGGGATGGAGGTCGATGACCACGAAGTCGAAGCCGCGCCGCGCCGCGTTGATGAGCTCGACGACGCGCTTCGGATCGAGGATGTCGGTGTGCAACGGCGACGAGGTCAGCGAAACGACACGGAGGCCGGACGAATGGGCGGCGGCAAGGTCGACCATCGACTCGATCGGACCGCCGTCGGGCTCGTCCCGCCAGCTGTCGACGACCGTGCGGGCCTCGCTCATGCCGAGCGACGTGGTCACGTGTCCGGTGACGGTGTCGGCATCGACCAGGAGCACCTTCTGCCCCTTGCGCATCTGGAGCGCCGAGGCGAGGTTCGTAGCGATCGTCGTCTTGCCGACGCCGCCCTTCGGGTTGAAGACGGCGATGACGGTGGCTTTGTGGGTCCAGCCGTCGGCCTCCATGGGGCCGCTCTGGAGGACCGGGCCGGAGCCGTCGTCGACGGTCTGGCTGCGGATGCACATCGCCTCGACCCGCCAACGCAGTGACTCGGCCGAGTACGGGCGCGTGAAGTATTCGTCCTCGACGGCGCCGCCGGCCCGGGAGCCGAGCTGGTCGAGCGTCCGTGGCGAGACGACCATGAGGGCCGGGATGGCGCGACCGGCATCGCGCAGCAGGCCGTAGAACTCGAGGGATCGATCGAAGTCGGTCTCGCCGTCGAGGATCGCGACGCCGACGTCGCGGGTGCTGGCCAGCAGCGCCTCGAGCTCGTCCGGCTCGTTGACGGTGATGACGTTGAAGCCAGCCTCGCGCAGCTCGCTGGCGACCGGGCCCGACTCGTCGGGCGGCAGGGCGATCGCGATGCTCGGTCGCGGCACGATCAGCCCTCGGACTCAGGATCGCGGGCGGTGACGGTCAGTTCGCCGGGAGCCTCGGCCGTGACGCGGGCGCCAAAGCCGGGGAGGGTCGTGACGGCGTCGCGCAGGACGATCTCGGCGTCATGCGTGACGGCGAAGAGGAACTCGCCGTCCGGGCCGGACGACACGCCGACCGACACGACGCCGGGGACGCGGGAGAGCTGGCGCTTGAAGCCGGCGATGCTGGCGACGCTGACGAGGCCGGTGACGACGACGCGGGTCGTGTTCGATTCGGTCCCGGCGGTCTCGACGTCCGGCACCAGGCCGGCGATACGAGCGGCCAGGGCGTCGTCGGCGATCACGGGGATCTCCTCGTCAACCGTGTTCTCTTCGGGGGTGAATGCGGCGGCCTCGGCCTCCGCGGCTTCGAAGTTGGGGGAAAGGCCCAGGGCGTCGAGGCGGGGATCGACGGCCTCGGTCTCGGTGACTTCGGCCTCGGCCACGGGCTCGAAGGCCTCGGGCTCGGTGGCTTCGGCCTCGGTGGCCTCGGACACGGCGGTCTCGGCTTCGGCCGGAGTCTCGTCGGTCGTGGGCTCGGCGACGGTGGTCACCGTGCCGTTGAACGACTCGCCGATCCGTTCACCGAGCGAGTAGCCGACGGACTCGGTATCGAAGGCATCGGTGGTTGGGCCGAAGACCTCGGTCGCGGGGGTTTCGGCGACCGCTTCGGCGGTCTCGGCGACCGCTTCGGCGGGCGCGTCGGGCCACGGCTCGACGACGACGCTTCGCTCGGCAGGCTGGTCGGCCGTCTCGGCATAGGACGTCGTTGCGACCGGCCAACCATCGAAGGCCTCGGTGTCGAACGGGGGCGGCTCGGGCAGGCTCTCGGCCATCGCCGCGAAGCGGGTGGCGTCCTCCTCGGCGAGCAGCCGCTCGAAGAAGGCGGCCATCTCGGCCTCGAAGGCGTCGACGCGCCGCTGGACGCGCTCGATGCGCCCTTCGATATCGGCCGCGTGGGCTTCGATCTCGCGCTCGAGGCGCGCCTTGCGATGCGTGATTCGCTCGTCGGTCTCTTCGCGGATCCGGGCGATCTCGGCCTTGGACCACTCGCGGACGGACGCGACATCGTCGTCGGCCTGCTTGCGCAGCTCGGTAGCCTCGACGGCGGTCGCGGCGTGGATCGTCTCGATGTGCGCCTTGGCATCCGCGCCGAAGCGGGCGAGGGTGTCAGCTTTGGCGGTCTCCGCCGCGCCCTGCATGGCTCGCGTCAGGTCGGCCATGAACTTGTTGGGCTTGCGGCCGTTGTTGGAGATCGGGTCGTGCGACGGGACGAGCTCCTCGGCGGCGTCGGTCGGCTGGGGCTCCTCGGCGACGATCTCGGACACGGTCGACCCCTCGTCGACGGTCGGCGTCACGGTCGACCCCTCGTCGTCCGTGGTCGTCTGCTCGGTGGCGGTGTGCGAAGCGTCGATCATGGGGGGCGTCTCGATCTCCTGGTCGTGCGAGAGGGCTTCGCTGGCCGGCACGTCACCGGTCGTCTCGGCAGGGGCGTCGGGCGCGTCGGGCTGGCTTCGCTCCGCGCTCCAGGGGAGACGGAAACCTGGCTTGGCGTCGGTCGTGGCCATGCGGTGGGATCCTCGGTCGGGTTTGGGCTGGGGCTTGCTCTGGGTGTGTCGGCATAGTGCCTCCGAGGGTTGGTCCGGTGGAGTCCGCTAGAGGTACCAGCGGCGGTCGGCGGTCGTACCGTCGGGTAGGTCGGCAGCGGGGGCGTTGTGGGGCCGCAACGGCCTTCGCGAGTAGGATGGGCGGCGATGGGACCACTGGACACGCTCGGCCGGCCACTCCACGACCTGCGGATCTCCGTGACGGACCGCTGCAACTTCCGCTGCACGTATTGCATGCCCAAGGAAGTGTTCGGCCGCGACTATGCGTTCCTGCCCCGGGAACAGGTCCTGAGCTTCGAGGAGATCGAGCGCGCGGCCGGCGCGTTCATCGAGCTCGGCGTCGAGAAGCTGCGCATCACCGGCGGTGAGCCGCTCGTCCGGCGGGACCTGCCGACGCTCATCTCGATGCTGGCGGCCCTGCGTACGCCCGACGGGCGCGAGCTCGACCTCACGCTCACGACCAACGGCGCCGCCCTGCGCGCGCTGGCCCGCCCGCTGGCGGAGGCGGGACTGCGTCGGGTCACGGTCAGCCTGGACTCACTCGACGATGCGGTGTTCGGCGCCATGAACGGTGTCGACTTCCCGGTCGCCCGCGTCCTCGACGGGGTCGATGCCGCGATCGAGGCGGGACTGACGCCCGTCA
>JAXDKY010000442.1:0-3748 GCA_034666885.1 Chloroflexota bacterium | reverse complement strand
CCCGGGTTCTTGTCGCCCCGGGTGGCGAGGCCGTAGAGCGCACGCTCCAGCTTCTTCTTGGCCCGGCCCGTCCCTCGGTCGGCGCCGCTGATGCTCGCCTGGAGTCGGTCGCGCAGGGCGCTCTCGTCGCGCGCGAGATCGCTGAGCTCATGGTGGCGGACGGAGGCGGTCGAGCGGAAGAACGGCTCCGTGGGGATGCCCGTGAGCTCGGCGATGACCTGGTCGGCCAGGGTCGGGTCGGTGATCGCAGCGCCACCGTCGTACTGCAGGTCGACGGTGCCGCGCTGGCCCGCGAAGGTCTTCTGGAGCGTGCCCGTCGCCTTGCGACCGTCCTCTTCCTCCTGCTCGAACTCGATGGCGATCCAGGTCCGGGCGTCCGGTTCGGCGTCCCATGGGCGGAGCGACTCGAGATCGGCCGCGCCGCTCGTGACGCGCCGCGTGATCGCGAGCTCGATGGCGCGCTGGATGGTCGACTTGCCGGCCTCGTTCGGCCCGCGCACGACCGTCACGCCGGGGGCCAGGTCGATGTCGAGCTCGCGGTAGCGGCGGAGGTCGCGCACCTGCAGGCGCCGGATCCTCATATCGAGACCTCGTGGCCGGCCAGCAGCAGGCGCCCGAGCCGGAGCGCGTCGCGCAGTTCGGCGGCTTCGGCGGCGCGGTCGCGCCCGGCGCTGTCCGGGCTGGTTCCGTCCGGGCCGGCGGCGGCCTCCAATTCGGCGATGCGCGCCTCCAGCTCGCGGATGAACGCCCCGGCGATCGTGTCGACCGGCGGCAGGGCGCCCTCGGTCAACGCCGGCAGGCTGACGTCGCGGACTCGCACCTTGAGGAAAGAGGCGGCCAGCGCGGCTTCGATCTCGTCGAGGTGGAGGTCGAGCTCGTCGGGCCGGACGCCGACGACGCGGGCGTCCATCACGAGGTCCGCATCCGCCTTGCGGCCGAGGGTCGCGATGAGCGCCGGCTGGGAGTCGATGGACGCGGCGTCGATCTCGAGCTTCTCGAACTTCGTCGTGCCGACCTGGCGCTCCTGGACGGTGACCGCGCGACGGCCGTCGACCTCGTCGAGCTCCACGAGGAGGACCTTGCCGGCCCGGTCCTGGTCGAGGGCCACGGCCTCGGGAGCGCCGGCGTAGGCGTACGGGACGCCGCCCGCCCTCGATTGCTGGGCGGAGTGCCAGTGACCCAGGGCGAGGTAGTCGAACCCGGTCGCCCCGATCTCCTCGGTGGTGAAGACGACGTCGTCGCGATCGGTCTTGCCGGGGATCGCGATCGACCCGTGGACCATGCCGATCCGCCACGTGGCGGGCCCGTCGCCGACCGCCCCGGCGAGGTCGCGCAGCGGGCTGTAGGGCGCTCGCTTCGTCGGGAACACGGGACCGTGGACGATCGCGTCGCAGGCCTTCAGGTGGACGCTCGGGCGATCCGGGGTGAGGACCGTCACGAGGTCATCGCCGGCGGTGCTCCCGGCCAGGGTCTTGAGGTCGTACGCGCGATAGATCGACGCCCGATCGTAGCTGTCGTGCGTACCCGGGACGATGACGGTCCGGATCTTGGATTCGGCGAGCCGCTTGAGCTGCGCGGCGACGCGTTCGACCGACCGTCGCGGCTGGACGTTGCTGTCGAACAGGTCGCCGGCGATCAGGAGGATGTCAGCTTTCTCGGCGAGCGCGAGATCGACCGTCGCCGTGAACGCGGCGAACTGCCGCTCGCGCTGGGCGCTCGCCTGCTCGCCGAGGTCGTCATGGCGGGCACCGAGGTGGACGTCCGCGGTATGGATGATCCGTAGCATCCGCTGGGGCAGGGCCTCCGTGGTCGGCGTCTTGGTCGATCACGATCCGGCCGGCCCAGCGCCTGGGTCTGGCGCGAGCGAGGCGCCCCCATGACTCCCCGCTCGCCGCCCCGGATCCTCGCGGGCCATTGTGACAGGTACGTTGTCACGAGGGCCAGCCCATGTCGGACGCCTGCGATGTCCGATTTTTTGACCCGTTGTATCCTGCGCCGCACTAGAACCGGTGCGCCCCGCAGACAGGGACTTCCACATCGGCACCTGGGTCAGCGCGGGCCCGGCTTCTCTCGCCAGACCACGCATTCCCGTCCGCCGATGCGGCCGCCTCCGCGGCGCACCAACGCCGACCAACGCGTCCCGGAGGAGCATCGTGACCTACGTCGATCGGACCCTGAACTGCGTGGACTGCGGCGTGGAATTCATCCATTCCGCGGCCGACCAGGAGTACTACGTGCAGAAGGGGTTCTCCAGCGAACCGAAGCGCTGCACGAGCTGCCGCGCCAGCCGGCGAGCGGCCCGGGATGGCGGCTACGACGTCCGCGACATCGGTGGCCCGCGCGGCTACGAGCGCGGCGACGACCGCCCGAATCGTGAGTACTTCGCGGTGGTCTGCTCCTCGTGCGGCAACCAGGCGCAGGTCCCGTTCAAGCCGCGCATGGACCGCCCGGTCTACTGCAGCGATTGCTTCAGGACGGTCCGCCCAGACTGACGTCCGGACTCAGCCGACTCGGCGCGCGCTTCGCTAGATCTTCCTAGATCCGGAACGTCTCCCCGGCGCGAAAGCGCTCGCGGTGTCGGCCTCGCCAGACGGTCACGCGGGACGCGCCGTGGACCTGCCACGCGCCGTCCCGGCCGATGACGGCCGTCTCCTCGTCGATGCCCAGGACGACCGAGCCGCGCGGCGCCTGCAGCGCGATCAGCGCGGAGAAGGGCTCGGGCCAGGCGTCGTAGTGGGGCACGACGGAGATCCCCGGCGCGAAGCCGAGGCCGGGGCCCCAGCGCAGCGGCCACGGAAGCAGCCGCATCCGGAACTCGAACGCGTGACCGGCCAGGATCATCGCCCCGGCCGAGCAACCCGCCAGCACCGCACCGCGCTCGTGGGCGGCGCGCAGGGCCGCCCCGACGGCACTCCCTTCGAGAGCATGGCGCAGGTAGTCGGGCTTGCCGCCCGAGAGGTAGACGAGGTCGGCCTCGCCGATGGCCTGGGCGGCTGCCGGGTCGTCCGCCCCGGCGCGGTCGCGCACGAGGACGGGCTCGACTTCGGCCCCGAGCGCCGCGAAATGTGCCACGCCCATCGACGCCCATCGGTCGAAGACGTCCTCGCCGTCGGGGTATGACGCCGTCGGCAGGACGGCCACCCGCGGGCGCGTGACCCCGGTCGACGCCAGCAGGCCTGCGTCGACGTCGGCCATCGCGGGAAGGAACTCACCTGCGCCCACGAGCGCCACGGGTCCGGGCATCCGCGAGAGTCTATCTGCGACACTGCGAACATGACGTCGCGCCAACGGTGGACCCTCGTCGCGACCGTCATCGGGTCCGGATCGGTCTTCCTCGACGGCACCATCGTCAACGTCGCCCTGCCCAGGATCGGGCGGGAGCTGCCCTCATCACTGTTCGGCGTGCTCGAGGGCCAGACCTACGTCGTCAGCGGCTATCTCGCCGTCCTGGCGGCGCTGCTGATCCTGGCCGGTGCCCTGTCCGACCACTACGGCCGGCGCCGGGTCTACGCGATCGGGCTGGCGAGCTTCGGCGCGACCTCGGCCCTGTGCGGTCTCGCGCCGACCCTCGAATGGCTCGTGGTCTTTCGCCTGCTCCAGGGGGCCGCGGGCGCGCTCCTGGTGCCGGGTTCGATCTCGATCATCACCCAGACGTTCGAGGCTGGCGCCGCGCGCGGCCGGGCCTTCGGTCTCTGGGCCTCCGCGACGTCCGGGCTGGTGCTGCTCGGGCCCCTCGTCGGTGGCCTGC
>JAXDKY010000441.1:0-2977 GCA_034666885.1 Chloroflexota bacterium | reverse complement strand
ACTTCAGCCGTAGGTGCAGCGGTTCGGTCAGCGCCCCGAACATCGGCTTGCCCTTGCCCAGCGCGGTCGGCGCGATCAGGAATCGGTAGTCGTCGATCAGCCCGGCCTCGCTAAGGGTCGCGAACAGCTCCGCTCCGGCACCGAGCATGATCGGTGGGCCGTCGCCGGCCTTCATGGCTCGCACGGCCTCCACGACATCGCCTTCGAGGAGCGTCGCGTTCGACCGCAGGTCGGGCGTGCCGCGCGAGACGACGTGCTTCGGCGTCTCGCGCCAGAAGGTGGCGAACTCGCGCTCGACCTCGTTAGTCGCCGGGTCGTCGATGTCGACTTCATCCCAGTAGTCCATGACGCCGTACATGACCCGGCCGATGACGGCGTCGCCGGCTTCGCGCACGAGGTTGTTGGCGTATCGATGCTCGTCCTCGGCCGGCACGAAGGCGTCCAGACCGCCGTCTTCGTCGGCGTACATGCCGTCGGCGGTGATCGTGATGTAGAAGCCGAGCCGTCGGGTCACTTGATGCCTGCCTTCTTGTCGAGGACCTGCAGGAGCCGGTGGGCCGCGAGCTCGATCGACTTGTGCCGCCATTCGGCGGCGCGGTAATGGCTGGCGATGATGGCGGATCGATGGACCCGCTTGAAATCGCCGACCACGAACGCGTAGCGGCCCTTCGTCTCGTCGGTGGCGCCGTCGGTCAGGCCGAGATGCCAGGCGGCGTACTCGTCCCACGAATGCTTGGCGAGGTAGGCGTTCTCGTCGTCGGCCTGCGGCTGGACTTCGCCCCAGTCGCTGTCGAGGACGTACTGGCCAGCCTCGATCAGCTTGCGGATGTTGGCGACAGCCTTCCGGTTGAGCGTGTAGCTGGCCACGGCGGAAGTATCGCCGGTCCCGGTCGGGGCGACCAAGACTCCGGTGCCCCGAGGCACAGACGGGACTTTCGTCCTAGTTCCAACGGGACAGGACCCCCGTACGTTTTGCCGACGCAGCCATGAAGGAGTCCGGGGAATGCGACGATCGATCAGAGCGGGGCTGGCGGCGCTCACGCTCACGGCCCTATTCGCCTCGCCGGCCCTTGCCGCCAAGCCGGTCGTCCAGGCGCTGGAAGTAAGCGGTACGTTCACGATCGCGTGCAGGAGCGTGACGCTCGTCGAGGCGTACACACGGTCCGTCCAGGTGACCAGGTGGCTCGACGGCGACGGCCATGTGACCCGCGGCCATGCCCGCGTTCGCTTCGACGGCACCATCACGGCACCCGGATCGACGCTCCAAGTGTCGGATGTCGGTCGGTTTACCAGCTTCATCGCATTCGGGCCCGAGGGTCCGACCGTGCGCGAAGTCGGCATGCTCTACGAGTTCAGCGCGCCGGGCCTGGGCCTCGTCGCCCACGACGTTGGGGTCCTCCGGTTCCTCCCTGACGGGTCGGTCGAGGTCAAGGGTCCGCACGATGTGTGGGACACGGGAGTCGAGTCGCTGATCTGCCCGTTGTTCGAATAGCGAGCCGGGCGGCGTTGGCTGGCGACCGCCTATCGTGTCGGCATGCACGACCCCGCTCTGAGCCAGACGCTCGACGCGCTCCGGGACGCCTACCTGGCCTTGTTTCGCGGGCTCGAAGGCGGCAGCGGTCTGGCCTCGGCCGACGAGGGTGACATCGCTTGGGGCATGACGCCGTTGCCGATCGGGGCCTTCAATCGTGTGGTGCGCATCCGGCTCTCGCACGAGGGCACAGACGCGCGCATCCGACAGGTGGAGGATCGATACCGGGCCGCCGGCGTGCCCGAGTCGTGGTGGATCGACCCGCTGTCGACCCCGTCCGACCTCGCGGAGCGTCTCGAGCGGATGGGCTACGTGTCGGAGGCGGTCCCGGCGATGCGGATCGAGGCCCCTGACGTTCCGGAACTCGAGCTTCCAAGCGGGGTGACGCTGTCTTGGGCCACGCATCCCGATTCGGTCCGAGCCGCGATGCGGCTGGTGGGTGAGGGGTTCGGCCTACCCGACGAGCTCGGTCGGCGGATGGCAGACCTGATCGCACCGCTCGGGCGAGCGGATGGACCCGTCCGAACGGTGGTTGCCCGCCTCGACGACAAGGCGGTCGCCGTCGCCCAGGGCGTCGATGCCGGCGGCGCGGTGGGGATCTACAACGTCGCGACGCTCAAACCGGCGCGAGGGCAGGGGATCGGGGCGGCTGTCACGGTTGCCGTCCTGCGCGACGCGATGGCCCGTGGGGCCCGGTTCGGTGTGCTCGAGTCCTCGGACTTGGGCCACCCCGTGTACCAGCGGATCGGGTTTCGCGATGTCGCGTCGTTCCGAGTCTACGGTCGACCGGAGGCCTGAAGCGCCGCCCGGAGAGACCGCCCGAGGCCAAGCGAATCGAGCCTTGTCCCACGCCTCGCAACGCGTTCTCGTGCATGCGCATGACCGGGTCATACGGAGTTCGACGTAAATCAGCCTCGTGGGCGGTGCAGCACCGCACCACACAAGACATCCCTGTGTTGCATCGCAACGGGCGCCGCGTAGCATCCGCCCAACGCGCGCGTGCCACCCTCCTTCCCGTCACGGCGGAGACGCGTGCTTTGGGGGGAGGTCCCGATGCTCAGTTCAGGGCTGACGACGTTTGGTCGACGACGGCTCGAATCTGCGGCTGTGGCCGTCGCGGCGGTCTTCCTCTTCTCGATCGGGGCGACATTGGCGGCCCCCGCGGCGCGTGCCGCGGACCCGATAACGGTGTCCGGAAGCGGCACCTTCTCGCCCTATGTGGGGTCGCCTACCGTCGAATCCTTCTCGGTCTCGGTCACCAACGATGGTGCGGGGACGACTTCCGGCACGTTCTCGGTAACCAACGGGACGACGTTCAATGCAACTTGCGTGTCCGTGCAAGGTGACAACGCCGTCGTGACGGGCAACAACACCGAGGCCCTCTCGACGCTGTGGGCGACCCTGTATGTCCACGACGGCGGGGCGAGCGGCGATACCGCTCATATC
>JAXDKY010000440.1:0-3693 GCA_034666885.1 Chloroflexota bacterium | reverse complement strand
CCCGGACGGCACGCCCACGGCGACGACGTTCTTCTGGAAAGACCTCCGGTGACCGGCAGCCCCAGCACGCCGGGCGGCCGCGGCGGCCCGCGGACCATTCTCATCGCGCCCGATTCGTTCAAGGGCTCGCTGACCTCGGTGCAAGTCGCGCGGGCCCTGGCCGACGGCTGGCTCCAGGCGCGACCCGCCGATGAGGTCCTGCTCTCCCCGCTGGCGGACGGCGGCGAAGGCACGCTGCTGGCGATGGAGACGGCGGGCGGCTGGCAGCGACGGAACGCCACCGCCCGCGACCCGCTCGGCCGCCAGATCACGGCGAGATGGCTCATCTCGGACGACGGAAGCCGCGCGGCGATCGAGATGGCCGCGGCCTCCGGTCTGTCGCTCCTGAACACGAACGAACGCGACCCGATCCGGGCGACCTCGATCGGGACGGGCGATCTCATCCGGACCGCGCTGAATGCCGGCGTCACGAGCATCGTGCTCGGCATCGGTGGCAGCGCCACCACGGACGGCGGAGCCGGCCTGCTCACGGGCCTGGGAGCGACGGCGGACCGCGATTCGGCGACCGTCGATCTCAGCGGCCTCGACGAGCGCCTCGGAACCGTCGAGCTACAGGTCGCCTCGGACGTCACGAACCCGCTGTGCGGACCGACCGGAGCCGCCGCCGTCTACGGCCCGCAGAAGGGCGCCACGCCGGAGCAGGTCCAGGACCTCGACGGCCGACTCGATCGGTTCGCGAACACCGTGGACGTCGAGGCCGGCCGCCCGAACCGCGACACCCCGGGCGCCGGCGCGGCCGGCGGCGTCGGCTACGCGCTGCTGTCGATCCAGGATCGATTCCGTGCGTTCGGCCTGCGCTCCGGGGTCGATCTCGTCATGGACGCGACCGACTTCGACGCCCGTCTCGCGCGCGCCGACCTCGTCATCACCGGCGAGGGGCGGATCGACTCGCAGACCGCCTTCGGCAAGACCGCGCTCGGGGTCGCGCGCCGAGCCCAGGCGGCGGGCGTGCCCTGCATCGCGGTCGGTGGCGGCGTCGAGCCCGAGGGCATTGCCGCCCTGGCAGCCGTCGGTGCCATCGCCGTCCCGGTCGTCGAACGACCGCAGTCGGTGCAGGAGGCGATGGCTGCCGGGGTCGAGCCCCTCATCCGCTGCGGCGAGCGGCTCGCGAGGCTCGTCGCGACCCTCGCCTGACGATGACGGTGGGCTGACACCAGGGGCGTAGGCTGGACCGAACCGCCGGCCCAAACCGGCCGGCGCGAGATCCCCAGGCGTGGTTCCGCCATGGAACCGCAGGAGGAGGGGAGATGCGCGCATCTCGCACGGTACTCATCGGTCTGGCCCTGATCGCCCTGGTGGCCGCCCCATCGGTGGTGTCGGCAGTGACGACCGGGTTCACCCTCACGCCACCGATCCTTGCCAGCGACGCGGATCCGTTCGGCGCCTGCACCGTTGGCGCCGTCGAAGGGGCCGACCCACCGAGCGTGAACTACCCGAGGACCGAGCTCGAGCCCTTCGTCGCGACCAACCCATTGACCGAGCACATCGTCGGCGTCTACCAGCAGGACCGCTGGTCGGACGGTGGCGCCCACGGTCTGGTCGCTGCAAAGTCACGCGACGGCCTGGGCTGGGAGCACAACTACGCGGAGTTCAGTGTCTGCTCGGATGATCCGACGACGACCTACGTGCCGCCCTTCAACCGCGCGACGGACCCGTGGGTCAGCTTCGACTCCGCCGGGAAGGCGTACCAGATCTCGCTCGGGATCCAGTCGGCCAACCTCGACCTCAGCGGCGTCGAGGTCGCAACCTCGATCGACGAGGGCGGCACCTGGAGCGCTCCGGTTCGGCTCATCACCAGCACCGACCCCATCAACTTCAACGACAAGCAATCGATCACCGGCGACTGGCGGTCGGTCGATGGCGCCGGCAAGGCGTATGCCACGTGGATCGTGGGCCACCTGCCCGGCAGCGACCACATCAGCCCGAATGGCGCGGCGCATTCGTTCGCCTACTCCGGCCGGCCGGTCTTCTCGAAGACCACCGACGGCGGGGCCACCTGGTCGACTCCCAAGCCGATGACCAACGCGGTCGTCTTCCTGCAGGGCAACCAGATCGTCGTGCTGCCGGATGGCACGCTCGTCGACGTCGGGGCGATGGTGTTCAAGGGCTCGGGCGTCCAGCCGACGCCGCAGGCCTATTTCTGGGCGGCCATGGTGTCCAAGAACGGTGGCAAGACCTGGGGCGCGCCGATCAAGATCGCACCCCTCGGCACCCAACTCCTGACCAACCCGGACATCCCGAACCCGACGACGTTCGATGAGACCGTCCGAGCCGGCGACTTCATCCCGGACGTCGCGGTCGATCACGCGACCGGCGCCATCTATGTGGTCTTTGCCGATGGCATCTCGACCGGCTTCAACCACGTGAAGCTGACGAAGTCGACCGACGGCGGGAAGAGCTGGACCACCCCGAAGGACGTGAGTGGTACACCGACCTCGACCCACTCCTTCAACCAGGCCGTCGAGGTGACCTCCGATGGCACCGTGGCCGTGTCCTACTACGACTTCCGGAACAACGACACGGCGACGGCCGGCCTGCCGACCGACGTCTGGCTGACCCATTCCAGCGACGGTGGGGCGACGTGGAGCGAGCAGCACGCCTACGGGCCCTTCGACATGGAACACGCCCCGCTTGCCGGAGGCTGGTTCCTCGGCGACTACCAGGGGCTCGCCACGATGGACCGCAAGCTGATCATGTTCTTCTCGGTCGCCACCGACGCCGAGGACAGTGCCGACGTCATGTCGATCCGAGTGAACCCCGTGCCCGTAGAGCCGTAGCTCGACCGGCGGACGCAACGTCGCTCCGCTCACAGCGTGAGGGGCCTCCCGCCAAGGGAGGCCCCTTCGATGTCATGCCGCACTATTGACGCGATGACGACGACACGCCGCCCGAGCCCGAAGAAGCGCAAGTTCACCGACCCGGGGCGCAGTTACGCGAAGCGCCTCGAGCGCTATCGACCCGGGCTGGTGCCGTTCGTGCTCGATGGGCTCGCCTCGATCTACGGGCGGCCGACCTGGGAGCGCCGCCTCGACCCGACGAGCGAGCTCATCCTCACGATCCTCACCCAGAACAGCGCCGACACGAACGCCGAAGGCGCGTTCGAGGCCCTTCGTCGAGCGTATCCGGGCACGGGCCCGGTCGAGGCGCACAACCCGGGCGCCGGCTGGGGCGGGTTCGGGCTGCCGGACGGGGTGGCGCCCGATTGGGCGCGCGTCGAGTTCGCGCCACTCCCCGAGCTGACCGACGTGATCCGTCCGGGCGGCCTGGCCAACCAGAAGGCGCCACGCCTCCAGTCGACCCTTCGCCACGTCCGCGAGGAGCGCGGCGACTACTCCCTCGAGTTCCTCGGCGACCTGCCGGCGCTCGAGGCGCGCGACTGGCTGACCCAGATCGACGGCATCGGCAAGAAGACCGCCTCGGTGCTGCTGCTGTTCTGCTTCGGTGCGCCGCTGCTGCCGATCGACCGCCACGTCGACCGCGTCCTGCGCCGGGTCGGCGTCCTGCCACCGAAGCCCTCCCTCGAGGAAGCCCACGACCTCGTCCTCGGCCTGTTCGAGCCCGACCAGATGTACGAGGCCCACGTCAACCTGATCCAGCACGGCCGCAAGATCTGCCACGCCCAGCGCCCCGAGC
>JAXDKY010000439.1:0-3042 GCA_034666885.1 Chloroflexota bacterium | reverse complement strand
CCACACCGACCCCGACGCCCACACCGACACCGACGCCAACGCCGAGGCCGACCCCGACGCCCACCCCAACGCCGACGCCGACACCCGCCGAGACGCCCGTCCCGACCTGATCCTTCGAGCTACCTGCCGAGATCGGACCTCGCGGGTCTTAGCTTTCGACCTCTCCCCAGAGGCTCCAGCCCGGCTCGCCGATCGCCGGCATCGGGATGGGACCGGCCACGAGCGGCGGCACCTCGGCCGCCCTCGGGTCGCCGGTCGCGGTCGTGACCTCTAGCGCCGGGCGAACCCCGACCTCGACGAACTCGCGTGCCGGCACGCGCGGTCCCGCGGAGGGTTGCGCTGGCGGCAACGTGAGGGACAGGTCCGCGGTACCCGGCCACGCCTCCCAGCAGGCCCGGATCTCATCGCCCACCAGTGGCTGACGGCGCCGATCCAGGCCGCAGAAGCCCAGGGAGCCGGCCACGGAGTGCCGGAAGTTTCGGCAGGTACCGCAGGCGGTGGAGGACCGCTTACAGACCCAGCACCTGGCCGTCTCGGCCTGGGGAGTCCCGCAATGCGGACACCGCCACATCGGCATGGCTCGATGGTAGCTGCCATCGTCCGGGCTGTCGAGGACGCCGTCGGTGGGCGGCCTACTTCTTGATCGTGATCGGCGCCTCGTCCCGCGTCTTCCCGAACTCGGTCGTCTGGACGAGGACGGCAGCCCCGCCCGACCCGCGGATGGCACCCTTCGGGATCGTCGTCGTGAAGACCGCACGCCCGTTCGCATCCGTGGTGGCGTCGCTGGTGACCGGTCGGATCCCGGGGATGGTCAGGGTGAAGGTGACCTGCGCTCCGGCCAGCGGCTTGCCGTCCGGGTCGTCGACGTTGACGGTGAGCTGGATGCCCTGGGGCAGGGCCGCCCGGCTGATGGAATAGGCCGAGGCGCTGAGCGTCGCGCGCAGCCGGCCGGAGCCGCGGGTCACGACGAGCGCGGTGTCGCCGACGTTGCCGGCCGGGTCGGTGGCGGTGATCTTCAGCTGGTTGGGCCCCGTGGTGATCGGCAGGCTCAGCGCGAAGGCCCCATCGGTCGCGGCGGTGCCGGACACGGAATCCCCGGTCGTCTGGTTCCGCGCGATGAGGGTCGTCCGTCCCTGCGTGCGCCCCTCCAGCAGGACGGCGTTGCGGTTGATGACCGCCCCGTCCTTGGGGGCGTTGAGCCGGATCGGCGGCTTGTTGAGGTCGAGGATCCAACGGACGAGCGGCGACGACTCGGATTCCCCGCCCGGCCCGACCAGCGTGACGCTGAAGTCGTTCACGCCTTTGGTGAGCGTGACCGGGATGATCGTGCGGGCCGTCGCCGCCAGCGGCGCCTCCTGGATCGCCGTGGGCGCCTGGTCCTGGAGCGCGAGGTACACGCGCAGGTGGTAGTCGGTATCGCCGGCGAGGGCGGCGGGCACAGTCACGGCGAGGTCGACCGACTGCTCGTTCGTGTACGGCTCCGTCGGCGACTCGATCTTGGGCGCCTCGCTCGTCGGTACGGGCGTGGTCGAGGGTACGGGCGTCGCGGTCACGCCGGCGATGAAGTCGGAGACGGTCGAGCCCAGCGCTCCCGCGACCGTCCCGAGACCGCCGGCGCCCAGGTACACGACGCCCGCGCCGACCGCGACGATGCCGGCGGCCAGGGCGAGGCGACCGATGAGCGGGATGCCGCGGCTGCGCCGGATGGGGGCACGGACGGAGAGGCGTCCCGGCGCCGGCGCCCGGGGCCGGACCTTCGTGGGCGCGGGTCGCCCACTGGACGGTGGGCGTGGCCGAACGTGCGTGGCGCGCGATGGACGCCGACTCGTCATCGGCCCGATTGTCGCACGCGGCCCGTCACGGTGAATCCGAGCCTCGTGCCGGGGCAAGGAACCTCGGCGCCGATGCGATGTCGGAACGGGACAGTGCGTTGTACTCTGGCGCCGTCGCGCGTGCCGTCGGTGCGCGCCGCAGCAGGAGTCGGAGTGCAGGCCCGCGACCCACGGACTGGACGCGCACAAGGTGGATATCGGACGGGCCAGCCGGGGCGCGCCCCCGATCCAGGCGCCGATCGCGGGGGCGGACGCCCCAAGCCGGCGCCGGGCCGTCCGCAATTCGGCGTCGGTCCCATCGCCCGGGTCACGCCGTCCCCACTGGCCGAACGCGATGCCGGGTCCGCGGCCACGATGCCGATGGGTCCACGCATCGGCTTCGGCCTGCCGAACCTGCGGCGCAACGTCTGCCCGCATTTCTACATGACGGGTTCGCGCGGGGCCATCCCGATCCAGGCACCGCACCTGCTCAAGGCCCTCATCCGCCAGGACGCCAACGTATCGCGCTGCCAGTTGCGCGGCGGCGTCCACCTCGACCAGGGCTACGTGAACGACGTTTGCCTCACCCCGCGCTTCAACCAGTGCGTGTTCTACGAGGACGAGCTGACCCGCGAGTGACGGTCCCCGCCTCGCCATCGTCCGCCGTCGCCGACGCCCTCGACTACCAGGACGCGCTGGCTGCCCTGGCCGCCCGCGGTCGGTTCGGGATCAGGCTCGGCCTGGGACGCACCCGTGCGCTGCTCCGGGAGCTCGGCGATCCCCAGCTGGCCGTGCGCGGGGCACTGGTCGCTGGCACCAACGGAAAAGGCAGCGTGCTCGCCCTGGCGGGGAGCGCGTTGCGGGCGGCCGGGCTGCGTGTCGGTGAGACCCCCAAGCCGCATCTGGTCAGCTACCGCGAGCGCGTCGCGATCGATGGCCGGCCGATCGGCGTCGACGACTTCACGCGGCACGTTCGCGCCGTCCTCGCAGCGTCCGACCGGATCGCCCGGCGGCACGGCGACCCGACCGAGTTCGAGCTCCTGACGGCCGTGGTCTTCCGCCACTTCGCGGAATCCGATCTCGACCTCGCCCTCGTCGAGGTCGGGCTCGGCGGGCGGCTGGACGCGACCCACGCCTGGGACGGGGGCGTGGCCGTGGTCACGAACGTCGACCTCGACCACACCGACCGGCTCGGCACCACGATCGCCGCCATCGCCAGGGAGAAGGCCGC
>JAXDKY010000438.1:0-2664 GCA_034666885.1 Chloroflexota bacterium | reverse complement strand
CGCACCAACGCCGGGTCCACGACCGCAGCCCCCGCGGCGATCCGCTCGACGGTCTCGATGAACTCCGCGACGTCGGTCACGCGGCTCTTGAGCAGATAGCCAAGGCGCTCTCCGCCGGCCAACAGCTCCATCGCCTCGTCCACCTCGACGTGTGCGGACAGCACGACGATGGCTATCTCGGGCAACTCCTCGCGGATCACGCGCGCCGCATCGAGACCCTCGGTGGCGTGCCCCGGCGGCATCCGGATGTCGACGATCGCCACATCGGGCTTGGTCGATCGGACCAGCGCCAGCAACTGGACGCCGTCCCCGGCCTGGCCGACGACGTCGAACCCGGACCGGTCGAGCAGGCTGGCCAGGCCCTCGCGCAGCAGGACATCGTCGTCGGCGACCACGACTCGTCGTGCACGTCGACCCGGCCCTGGATCGTCGGCTGTTCCTGGTGGTGGCGACACCCACGGATTATCGACGCGCCTGTGCCTACCGGCTAGCCCCATCCGCGATGCCGGTCGCAGCAGGACAGGATGCACCGCCGAGCCGGCCCCGACATTGCAGCCAGCCGGAAATCGCCGGTTACGTTGCCGGGGGAGGGGATTGGGCACTAGCGGCGATGCCATCGGCGGGTCACGAGCCGATGCTTGGAGCAGTCAAGCAACCGCGCAGGACCGACAGCATCAAGGAGGTATTTCGATGAGCTTCGCGAAGAGCGTGCAGGGCCCGGCCACTGGGCTCGCATCATCGGCCGGTCAGGTCGTAGCGAGCTATCGCACCTACCTCGAGGCCCAGAAGGCGGTCGATCATCTGTCCGACTCGTCGTTTCCCGTGCAGAACGCGGCCATCGTCGGACGAGACCTGAGCCTCGTCGAGCAGGTCACCGGCCGGATGACCAAGGCACGTGCCACGCTCATGGGCGCGGCCGCCGGCGCCTGGTTCGGCCTCTTCATCGGCCTCTTCTTCGGCTTGTTCACCGTCGGACCGGTGTGGCTCAGCCTGGTCGTCGCAGGCCTCGTCATCGGCGCTATCTGGGGCGCCATCTTCGGCTTCGTCGCCCAGTGGGCGACCCACGGCCAGCGCGACTTCGCGTCGGCCAGCGCCCTGGTCGCGGCTCACTACGACGTGACCGTCAGGGACGCCTACGTGGAGCAGGCACGACAGCTGCTTTCCTCGCTGGGCTGACGCCTCCTCCTCAGCTCAGCTTGTCGGCGGCCGGCCCTGGGGGGCCGGTCGTCGACCCCACGTCCAGCATCGGGTGTTTTCATCCCGGTGGGATGACGCGGTGAACACGCTCGCAGTCATCGGCAGTGGAGACACGGGCGGCCCATTCGGGCCCGCCCCGGTTGGGACGTAAGGGTGACGATGATGCCGGCCACCAACCCAGTTGTGGATGTCCGTTCGTTCCCCCGGGACGACGTCCGATTTCGGGCCGATGTCGAGGCCGCCATCGTCGCCGGCTGGGGTCAAGTCGATCGAATCGTGCTGCTCGCCGACGAGATCCAGACGAAGCTGCGAGCGCGGTATCCCCTGGTCGCGCTTCACGCTCAGAGCGCGCTGGCGGTGTTCCCCGGACAGGACCTGGCGATCTACGCCTATCGCGACGGAGGAGTCATCTCCGTCGCGCCGGGACCGGACGTGTCGTCGGCGCCCGGCAGCCTCGCTACCAAGGGGCTCATGATCGAGCCGGGCGACGCCGACCAGGCGCCAGACGATGCCGTGGAGATCAGCGCTAGTTGGCGCCGAGGACCGTGAAGTCCTGGTCGACGAAGACGTGGTGCGGCCAGTTGATGCCGATGTTGTGGACCTCGTACTCGCCGCCGCTCAGCTGCACGACACGGTCGACCACGCCGCCCGGGTAGGCGGCCAACGCAGCCTCCGTCGCCTGATCCGCCGTCGTCCCGCCGACGATCGTCCCCGATCCCTCGGTGTAGTTCGGGATCTGCCCGACCTGCTTCGCCGTGGACGGTGCACCTTGCTGGAACGGGACCACGCCTGCCGCCGACGAGGCCGCAGACCCGTAGTCGCCGGTCGGTTGCAGGATGACCTCGGTGGCCGTGATGGTCGTCGAGCTGACCGTCCCAAGCACGAGGACGGTTTCGCCCGTCGTGATCGCACTCGCCGAGACCGAGCTGGTCCCCTGCATGTAGGTCGTGGAGGTCGCCTCGTTGACGGTCACCGTCTCACCTGTCGCCGTCGACAGGGTGAAACTTCCCGTGGACAGACTCTGGACCGCGCCGGCGGTCCCGCCTGCGGCCGGTCCGGATCGAGCGTTGGACGCCCCGCCGGAGAAGGCGGGACCGCTGGGAGCGGCACCACTGGGAGCGGCACCGCTGGGAGCGGCACCTGACGGGCTGCTGCCGGGACTGGAGGACTGGCTGGCACAGCCCCCGATCGCTACCGAGATCACCACGGCGCCTGCGGCGATGGAGCCGATGAGCTTCCGGGAGAGCATTGGAGAACTCCTTCTCGGTGGCCTATCGCGTGTCCGCGAGCCACCGCCCAGATTGCGTCGATGGAGACCTCGATCGACTGCTGGGCCAGCGTCGGGGCCATGCCGAACCACGACGCTTCGTCGGAGTCGGTCGCCGTTCAGGCTCCCACCGCGGATGCCTGTGGGGCATCTCCGCTAGTGGCCGAACCAGACTGCTGGTAGCCCGAGTCCTGCGCTTC
>JAXDKY010000437.1:0-4004 GCA_034666885.1 Chloroflexota bacterium | reverse complement strand
CGTGGCCATCCGCCTCGCACCCGTCGACGAGGAGACGGCGCTCGGGATGCTCGATGACCTCCGTGGCCGCCGCATCCTGGACGGCGTTCGCGGCGCTTCGGCGGTCGATCGCGGGGCAGTCGCGGCGCTGATTGTGGCGATCTCCCGGCTCGGGGATGCTCGGCCCGACATCGTCGAGGTCGATCTCAATCCGGTCCTCGCCTCGGCGTCCGGCGCGCTCGCGGTCGACGCGTTGGTAGTCCTGGCCGGCGATCCTGAGAGGGCGGTCGATGGCTGACGACGCGGTGCTGCTGACAACGCGGACGCCGTGGGGCGTCCGGCTGACCCTCAACCGCCCCGACAAGCTCAACGCGCTCAACGGCGCGATGGTGGGTGCCCTGATGACCGCCCTCGACGCGGCGGAGGCCGATCCGGACGTGCGGGTCATCGTCCTGGCCGGTGCCGGGCGGGCCTTCTCGTCCGGGTACGACCTGACCGAGGAGGCCGAGGGGACGATCGGCGGGCCGGTCGAATGGCGCGACCTTCTTGCGGCCGATGTGGCCGCTACGCTTCGATTCCTCGACTCGCCCAAGCCCGTCATCGCTCAGGTCCATGGCTATGCGCTGGCCGGTGGGCTCGAGCTCGCGATGGCCTGCGACCTCATCGTCGCGGCGGAGGGGACGAAGCTGGGTGAACCGGAGATCCGTTATGGGTCGGCGCCGGTGACGCTGCTGATGCCATACCTCATCGGCCAGAAGCGGACCCGGGAGCTGCTGCTGACCGGGGACCTCATCGATGCCGTGGAGGCGGAGCGGATCGGCCTCGTCAACCGGGTCGTGCCGCTCGAGGGCCTGGCGGCGGCGGTCGACGCCCTCGCCGACCGCCTCGCCCGCACTCCGCCCGAGGTCATGGGGCCGACGAAGCGGATGCTCAATCGGGCCATGGACGCCGCGGGGTTCCGGCTGGCCGTCGAGGCCGGGCTCGATCTGGGCGCGATCATCAACGCCGCCGACACGCCGGAGCAGCGAGAGTGGGATGCGATCGTCCGCCGCGATGGGTTGAAGGCTGCCCTGGCGTGGCGCGATCGCCGCTACGAGGAACGGCTGGCCGGGGGCGCCGAGGAGACCTAGACCGGTCGTGAAGCCCGTCAAGGTGTGCGCGGTGCGCCAGCGCAACTGTCAACATCGCGACATCGACGTCAGAATGGGCATTTCAGGCGCATTACATCTTGACGCCAGTACTTTGGTACTGGTACACCTCACGCCTCACCGCTGAGTCGCTGCGCCGGGGGGCGCGCCCGGCGGTCTATATCGGAGCAGTGGGGATCGGCTCCAGATAGCTCGCGCGCAGCCTGGTCAGGGTGGGCGGCCGTGTGTGTCTGACCGCGACTTCCGGGGGAGGGAGGTTCGCGTCGTTGGCCAAATCCGGGCGCGCGCTCGGCCGCCGGCTCCGTCCGCGCGCGCCTTCCCACCTTCTTACGCCGGTCCCCGAGACCGGGCCTGTGCCCCCGCGCCCTGAACGCGGGGGCACAGCCTGTCTCTCACCGATCACCGCTCGACCTGGTCGACGTGAGGTGCCTGTCATGACCCCCCAATCCCCCCGGACCGGGGCCGCTCCAGGCAAGGAGGCTGCATGACCTAAGGGCTCCATCGGATGTGGTCCGTTCGTCGGGGGAGGGCGAACCGAGTCGCGCGCACACATCTGTTACCGGGAAGGGAGCTCCATCAGTGAGCGGTTTCTGTAGCGAAAAGAGGGACCTATCGTGTTGAGTCGCGCTGTTTACAAGAAGCAACGCGGCCGTCGATTGATGACGGCCCTAGCCGCCGTGACCCTGCTGTCAGGGCTCCTGGTCGCCAGCAATGTCGTCCTGGCGGTCAACGCCACGGGCGCGTTCGAGCTTGATGGCAATGCCACGTCCACTACCGGCGATGCCGGCACAGGGGCGGACGATTGGGACCGCGTATGCCGCGAGGTCGTCACCTCCGGCTGCAGTACCACTGCGACCACCCAGACGGCAGCTCCCAGGGCTACCGCGGTCTCTTGGATCAGCACCGCGGCCGAGCCGATCATCTTCACCGGCGGTGGGTCCAAAGACCCGCTGGATCCACAGGACAGCTGGTTGTGGAAGCCGAGCGACACGATCCCGGACAAGGACACGATCCTGCACGCCTTCGCGGCTCGCTATTCGCTGTCGCCGAACACAAGCACATGTCCGAGCACCGATCCGACCTGCGAGGTCATCTATTTCGGCTCGGATCGCTTCGATAACGGCGGCGACGCGCAGCTTGGTTTCTGGTTCTTCAAGAACCCGATCACTCGCAACGACGTCGGAGCCACCAGCGGCAGCCACGGGTTCACCGGGCACCACACGAACGGTGATCTCCTGATCATCAGCGACTTCAGTAACGGCGGCACCACCTCGACGATCTCGGCCTACTTCTGGGATACGTCGTGCACTAAGGCCGCCAGCGGCAAGAACCTGGCCGTGCCCTACTGCGGGGGCGCGAACCTGATGCTGCAGGCGACGTCTGACGCCGCCAACTGCGCTCAGTCGAATGCGACGGCCGCCTTCTGCGGCATCGTGAATACCGCTGACGGTACGACGTCTCCGTGGCCCTTCCTCGACAAGAACGGCCAGACCACCTATCGGCAGAATGAGTTCTACGAGGCAGGCGTCAACCTGAGCAAGCTAGGCATCGGCGGCGAGTGCTTCTCGTCGTTCGAGGCCGAAAGCCGTGCCTCCACGTCGCCGACCGCGACCCTCAAGGCCCTGGCGATCGGCAACTTCGGTAGCTGCACGTCCGGCCTTGTAACGGAACCGAGCGCCGGCCCCGGACCGAACGGGTCGGTGTCGATCGGAACCGGATCCGTCAGCGTGACGGACTCGGCCACGGTCACGATCAACGGAGCCCAGACCTGGAGCGGCAACCTGAAGTTCTTCCTGTGCGGACCGCTCCCGACCGCCAGCACCTGCACGACGAATGGCACGCAGATCGGGCCTGCTGCAGGAGTCACAGTAACGAGCGCCATGCAACAGCCATTCGTGTCAGATTCCGCAGCGATCACGTCTGCTGCCAACGACACGATCGCCGCTCCAGGCCATTACTGCTGGCGTGGCGTGTTCACGCACATCACGACTGGTGTACCGGACGCGACGGATAGCAGCACGGGTGAGTGCTTCAAGGTCACGCCCGCAACAACGACCATCAATACGAGTGCCACGACGTCGGTCGTTGTCGGGAACTCGATCGACGACACGGCGACGCTGTCAGGTACCGCCAACAAGCCCGGCTTACCCGTGATCAACCCGACGACCCCGGGCGGCGCCGCAGGCGGCACGATCACCTTCAAGCTGTATGGACCTTCCGATACAGCGGTATGCACCGATCCCGCGAGTGGCGTCCCGGGCAATCTGGTCGCGACGCGCGTCGTCAACGTGACCGGCGATAGCGGGAGCGGCACTCCGGCAGCGGTCTACAAGGCGAGCGACGGCACTGGTTCGGGCTCGCTGAGTCCGTCGACCGTCGGAACCTACCACTGGATCGCCACCTACAGCGGAGACAGCCCGAACACGCTCGGCATCGCCGGCACATGCGGTGCCACCGGTGAGACCACGACGATCACCGGCTCCGCAAGCTTGTCGACCGCGCAGCGCTGGCTGCCGAACGATACGGCGCACGTCACAAGCACGGCCGGCACCACGCTTGCCGGATCCGTCGTCTTCACCCTGTACAACGACGGCACCTGCGGCGAACACGCGGCAACGCCTGGAATCGGCACGTCCAAGTACACCGTGACCAGGAATGTCGTCAGCGACGCAGACGCGGCCCCGGCCCCGACTGCTAACAGCCGGTACGTGTCGACCACGAATACCGACTTCTTTGTCACCACCGCGAATGACGCCGTCGCGTGGTCCTGGTGGGTGACCTACACCGATACGAACCTCAGCAACCCGGCTGGCGTCTGCGAAGCCACCACGCCCGCCTTTACCCTCTCTGACTGACCTCGAGCATCAGAAGGGACAG
>JAXDKY010000436.1:0-5208 GCA_034666885.1 Chloroflexota bacterium | reverse complement strand
AGCGATCGAAGGACATGGCGCCCGTCCTCTCCGCCGACGGCCTCACCCTCGGCCGTGCCCGGCGGGTCGTGGCGGTCTACAGCCCCAAGGGCGGCGTCGGGACGACGACCATCGCGACGAACATCGCCATCACGGCGGCGCAGCGACGTCCCGACCGGGTCGTGCTCGTCGACCTCGACCTGCAGTTCGGTGCCGTCGCGACCCACTTGAACCTCGAAGCGAAGCAGACGCTGGCCGACATCGTCCGCGACGAGAGCGCGCTACGCGAGCCCGAACTATTGCGCACGTACGCGATGCGCCACGACAGCGGGCTGCACGTGATCGCGGCGCCGACCACGCCGGACACCGCCGAGAACATCACGCCGACCCACATCGCGACACTGATCGCGGCCCTGCTGGAAGGCTATGAGTCCGTCGTGATCGACGCCGGATCGGTGCTCGACGAGAAGGCGCTCACCGTGTTCGAGGCGGCCGAGACCATCGTGCTTCCGGTCTACCCCGAGATCCCGGCGCTCAAGGCGATGCACGGTTTGCTCGACTACCTGAACGAAGCCGGCTCCCTGGGATCCAAGGCGACGTTCGTGCTCAACAACGTGTTCGCGCGCGACATCCTCAAGCGGCGCGACATCGAGGCCGCCCTCGGCACGACGATCTCGCTCGACCTGCCGTACGACCCGTTCCTCTACCTCAAGGCCGTCAACGAAGGCGTGCCGATCGTGCTGGGGGCCCCGCGCTCACCCGCGGCCGAGAACCTCGTCAAGCTGTGCGCATCGGCGTTCGGCACGGACGGGCTGGTCGTGCCGTCCACGAACGACGTCCGCAAGCCCCGCCGCTTCGCGTTCGGCCGCCGCGGCTGAGGCGCCTACGGCCAAGGCGCCCGATCGGCGGCTACGAGCGATGGTGCCGGAGCAGGGATTCGAACCCTGACGCCCTTGCGGGCCGCGGAGTTTAAGTCCGCTGCGTCTGCCATTCCGCCACTCCGGCCGGGCTGACAGCGTACGCGAAGCGGTGGGCCCGTCTCGCGCACGGCCGGTCAGGCACAGGGACGGTCAGGCGGGTTTGGCGCGCGAGGTCTTGAGGACCGGCGGGATGGCCAGAGCCGCAGCGGTCGGCACGGGCGGGATGCCGGCGTACTCGACCCGATTGCGGCCACCCTGCTTGGCTCGATACAGCGCCTCATCGGCGAGTCGGAGCAGGGTGATGCGGTCGAGGGCCTGCTCGGGCGCACAGGCGACGCCGATCGATACGGTGATCCGGTCCGTGATGCCCGGCGCGAGGGAGATGAGCGTGCTGTCCGTTCGGCTCCGGATGCGCTCGGCGACCGCGAGGGCCGTGGCCTCGTCGATGCCCGGCAGGACGACGGCGAATTCCTCGCCGCCGTATCGAGCGGCGATATCGTCGTCGCGCAGGCACGAACGGAGGATGCCGGCGAACGTCCGAAGGGCCTCATCGCCGGAGGGGTGCCCGTAGCGGTCGTTGAAGTCCTTGAAATGGTCGATGTCGAGCATGAGGACGGCGACGGTCTCGTGTTCGCCGCGGGTCATCAGGGAGTCCTCCAGCATGAGGTCGAAGGATCTGGTGTTCGCGAGCCCCGTCCGTGCGTCCGTGTCGGCCATGCCCTGGAGCGCGGCGAGCAGCCGGCGGTTGGCGATCGCCAGGGCCGCGTGCTCCGCGATGCGAGCGACGCTCGCGCGGTGTTCGAGACCGAACGCGCCAGGGCGCTCCCAGAACAGGTGGACCGCGCCGACGCTCTCGCCGTGGGCGAGCGGGACGCAGGCGAGGGTCCCGTGGTCCGTGGGGTAGATGGGGCAATGCACGCTCAGCGGCGCCGCCGCGTCCGCCGCCACGTAGATGCTGCCCCGGACGACGCCGGGACAGTGTGACAAGGCGTTCAGCGGCAGGACCTCGGCGACGGCGGCGCCGAACGACGCCTCGGGGATCGCTCGATCCTTCGACTGGTTGAGCACATGGGTCACCGCGGCGTCGGGCTGGACCAGGAGCCGAAGGGCCTCGATGTTGGCGCTCGCCACGGCCGTGTCATCGGCGGCGAAGGTGGTGACCTCCGTGAATCGATTGAGGATGCTGGATCGGTCGACATCCAGCTGCAGTGCCGACCGCATCTGCTCGAGCGCGTGACCGAGTCGGCCGATCTCATCGTCGCGCTCGGTCACGAACGGCACGTCGGCCCCGGCCTCGACGGATCCGGCCGTCGTCAGCAGCCTCGCCAGGGGATCGGCGACCCACCGCCGCACGAGGACCAGGCTCGCGGCGGCGGCCAACAACATGAGCGCCACGCCGACTTCGACGGCGGTGCTGCGCGTCTGCGTGAGGGCATCATCGCGGCCATTGATGTCCGCCTGGGCCGTAGCCAGCTCGACGATCAATCGATCCACCCGGCCGAGTGTCTGGTCGTGATCGCGGGTGACCCGGGCGATCAGGCGCGACACCTGGACCGATGACCCGTCGTCGACGGCCTTGATGGCCGGCACGGCGAACCCCTCGCGCCAGGTTCCGGAATCCCTGGCGAGCAAGCTCAAAGCGTTCGGGATGCCCGGATACTCATCCGTGACCGTTGCGAGGTCCCGCATCTCGACCTCGAGGCGCAGTTCGGTCTGCTCCGCCTTCGCGTAGCGGGCCCTGGTCTCCGGGGTCCCTCCGAGGAGATAGTCGTCAACGGCGGCCTCTTGGTCGCGGATCGCATTCGAGAGGCGGACGGTGTGGTTATAGAGGTCAGCCACGGCGTGTCCGTCGATCCGGACGTCCGCCCGCTCCGACTCGGTCGCCAGGTACACGCCGCTGATCGACAGCGTCGAGAGCAACGCCATCCCGGCGACGACGAAGAACAGTCGATTTCGAACGGAGGACAGGAGCAAGCGGCTTCTCGATCACGAGTTGGGGGGGTCTGGTGCAGAACGCTACGGCCGTGGCCGGTCGCATCCTGTCCCCCGGTCGTTTGCACGAAACCGGAACAAGTACCGCTTCGTGCATGGCTGGGAGAGCGGAGGACTCGGTCCGATGACCGGTACCGCCGTTACGAACGGTTGATTGTGGTGTCTCCGCGCCCCACCTACGTTCTCACCCAGCGCACCACCATTTCCAGGCGCTGACGATCGGACGGAGCCCTGTGGCGAAGCGATTTCACAACCCAGCCAGACGTCCCGGATTGCGTGCCGCCGTTCTTGGCGTCTCGGCCGTCCTGGTCGTCGGCACTACCTTGCTGGTCTCGGCCAACGTGTCCGGTCACCTGCAGGAGACGGCAGTCGGCCAGGCAGTGCGCACCACCGAAGCGATCGTCCGCGGCTACATCGATCCTTCGGTCTCGAATGGTGCCCTGGCGAACCCGACGAGCGCCCAGGGAGCCGCGATCAACGCCGACCTCGCGCGGCTCGTGTCCGCCGGAAAGATCCTGCGGATCAAGGTCTGGGCACCCGACGGCACGATCGTCTTTTCCGACCTGCCGGCCCTTCGCGGTCGCCAGTTCCCGGTCGACGAGGACCTCGGCGAAACGCTGGAGGGAAACGTCTCGACCGGCTTCTCGAACGCGAGCGACGACGAGAACATCTTCGAGCGCGGCCTTGCCGACGAGTTCCTGTCCATCTACCTGCCGATCCGGTCGGCTGGGGACGGCGGAGTCGTCGGGGCGTACGAGATCTATGAGGACGCCGCGCCGATCCTCGCCGACATCGCCCACACACGCCAGGACGTCCTGGTCATCGTGGGTGGCATGGCCCTTGGCTTGCTGGCCATCCTGTACGCCGCCTTTTCGGTCGCATCCGGGCGCCTGACCAGCCAGAACCGCCGCCTGCAGGAGCAGGCCATCAAGGAGCAGGTGCTGGCTGCCGACCTTCGACACAGTCAGGAGCGCTTCCGATCGCTCGTCCAGAATTCCGCGGACGTCAGCATGATCATCGACGCCAGCGGGACCATCGCGTACGAGAGTTCCGCCGTCGAGCGCGTCCTTGGCTATCAGCACGAGGATCGGGTCGGTCGATCCGTGCTCGCTTCCGTTCACGAGGACGATCGTGCCTGGGGCCAGCAGCTCCTCGAAGACCTGGCGCATACCCCGGGCGCGATGGCGACCGGCGAGCTGCGAGTCAAGCACGCCGACGGGTCCTGGCGTTGGATCGAAGCCGTGGGCAAGAACCTGGTCGACGATCCGGCTGTCGGCGGCGTCGTCGTCAACTACCGCGACATCACGAGCCGCAAGAAGCTCGAGGACGAGCTGCGCCACCAGGCCTTCCACGATTCGTTGACCGGCCTCGCCAACCGCGCCCTGTTCGTCGATCGGCTGGACCATGCCCTGTCGTTGGCGCGCCGGAGCCGTCGACCCCTGGCCGTGTTGTTCGTCGACCTCGACGACTTCAAGACCATCAACGACAGCCTGGGACACGCCGAGGGTGACGTCATCCTGGTCAGCGTCGGGGAGCGGCTCCGCGCAGCCCTTCGGGCCGGCGACACGATCGCGCGAATGGGCGGCGATGAATTCGCGGTGCTCGTCGAGGACCCGACCGAGGCCAGCGGTGGCACCGATGTCGCCGACCGACTGCTCCAGGAGCTCCAGGCGCCGTTCGGTATTGGGGGCAAGGAGCTGTTCGTCCATGCGAGCGTCGGTGTGGCGATCCTGACGTCGCACACCCAGACCGCCGACGAGTTGCTCCGCAATGCCGACGTGTCGATGTACACAGCCAAGGCGAGGGGCAAGAACCGGGTCGAGATCTTCGAGCCCAGCATGCATACGGCGGCCCTCGCGCGGCTCGCGCTCAAGGGCGATCTTGAACGAGCGCTGGAGCGGGACGAGTTCTTCGTGCTCTACCAGCCGGTCATGGACCTGACCACGCTCAAGATCGTCGGGGTGGAGGCACTCGTCCGCTGGCGCCATCCGGAACGCGGCGTCGTCGGTCCACTCGACTTCATCCCCGTCGCCGAGGAGACCGGCGCCATCCTCGCGCTCGGCCGCTGGGTCCTCGAGGAGGCCTGCCGGCAGTCGCTGGCGTGGGACGGCCTGGAGCCGGGGCGATCGATCACCATGAACGTCAACGTGTCGGGCCGTCAGGTGGCGGAACCCGGCTACGTGGCCGAGGTCGCCCAGGTCCTGGCCGCGTCAGGCATCGAGCCGTCGCGCATCGTCCTCGAGTTCACCGAGGGCGTCCTCATGAAGGACACGGACGCGACGCTGGCCACGTTGCGGGCGCTCAAGGGACTCGGTGT
>JAXDKY010000435.1:0-13315 GCA_034666885.1 Chloroflexota bacterium | reverse complement strand
TAGAAGTCGTACCACTCGATGATCGTGCCCGCGGCCGAGGCCGTGATCACGAACGGCAGCTTGTAGGTGGGACTCGCGGCGGTCGTGGATGCCAAGGCACTCCCTCCTGCATGTTCGTTGCGGAGCGCACACGCTCGTCTGGGCACGCGCGGCGGGACCCACCGCGCGGAGATGCGAGCTGAACCTGCGGAGGCTCACCTCCAGTCGAGCGCCGCGAGACCGTGAGGACGAGTGCCGCGACAACCACCGATGCAACCGGGCGCACCCGGTCGGGACCGTTACGAAGCGACCGAACCGGCTTGCAGGAGCGTTGCAACTCGACAGCCGCCGCACGGGCGCCTGTCGCGGCGGCGCATCCCTCCGCCGATAGGCCGTCCGCTACACTCGGGACGCGTATGACGACCGAGATCGCCCCCGTCCCAGCGCCGGTCGCCGCACCCGAGCAACGGCCGCGCATCTTCTCCGGGATCCAGCCGTCCGGGGCCCCCCACCTCGGCAACGATCTCGGCGCGATCCGCAACTACGTGAAGCTGCAGTGGGAATACGAGGCGATCTACTGCATCGTCGACTACCACGCGCTCACGAGCCTGCACGATCCCGAAGCGCTGCGGACGCGGACGCGCGAGATGGCGGCATCCCTGATCTCGCTCGGCCTGGACCCGGAGCGCTGCATCCTGTTCGTGCAGAGCCATCGGCCCGAGGTCACCGAGCTCGCGTGGCTGCTGATGACCGTGACGCCGGTGAGCTGGCTGGAGCGCACCCCGACGTTCAAGGAGAAGAAGCAGAACCAGCCAGACGACGTGAACCACGGCCTGCTCAGCTATCCCGTCCTGCAGGCCGCCGACATCGTCATCTACAAGGCGTCGCTGGTGCCCGTCGGCAAGGACCAGGCCGCCCACCTGGAGCTGTCGCGCGAGATCGTGCGCCGGTTCAACGCGCTGTACGGCGACACGTTCCCGGAGCCCCAGGCGGTCCACACCGAGGCGCCCGTCGTGCTGGGCACCGACGGGGTCCGCAAGATGAGCAAATCGATCGGCAACACCATCGATATCCTCGCGTCGCCCGAGGTCGTGACCAAGCAGGTCATGAGCATGGTCACTGACACGAAACGCATCCTGCGCACGGACCCCGGCCGGCCCGAGGTCTGCAACGTCTGCCAGATGCATCGCTTCTTCGGCGACGACTTCGAGGACATCTGGGACGGTGAGCGGACCGCGCGGACGGGCTGCGTCGACACCAAGCGACTGCTGGCGGAGCGGATCCTCCGCCACTATGCCGACGCCCGCGAACGCTATGCCGAACTCCTGGCCGACCCGGCGCGCATCGACCGGGTCCTCGAGGACGGCGCCGAGCGGGCTCGTCCCATCGCCCAGGCGACGATGGACGAGGTCCGCGAGAAGATGGGCCTGCGGTAGCGTCCCGCCATGATCGAAGCCCCGGGGCCGGGCACTCGCGAACGCCGGCTCGTCAGCGCGATCCTCGTGCTCGGGACGATCGTCCTCTTCTTCGCCGCGGTCAGCATGGCCGCCAACGCCGCCGGGTTCTTCGGCGACATCCTCCTCACGTTCTTCCTGGCCTGGCTGCTCGCCTTCATCATCAGCCCGGTCGTGACGCGGATCGTCGCCCTGATCCCGCGCCTGCCCCGGGTGCTGGCGACGGTCCTCGTCTACACCGTGATCGTGGCGCTGCTCGTGTTCATCGTGCTCGTCATCGCGCAGGCGCTGTCGAACTCGATCACGCAGTTCGCCAGCTCGATCCCGCAGCTGCGCGGGGATATCAAGACCATCGTGGCGCCGGTGCAGGGCTGGCTCGACGGCATCGGCCTCGGCCAGGTCGACGTGGCGACCCAGGCCCTGGCGATCATCGACAACCTCGACGTCGTCGCCGGGCAACTGATCGTGCCGCTCCAGTCGATCGCGGTGGCCAGCGTCGGTGCGCTTGGGACCATGCTGATCGTGTTCATCCTGTCGATCTACATGGTCATCGATCGCGACGCGATCCTCGCCTTCCTGTACCGGCTCGTGCCACCGAGCTACGCCGAGGAGGCGCGCCTGCTGCAGACCGCCGTCGCTCGGTCGTTCGGGGGGTTCCTGCGGGGCCAGGCCCTGATGGGCATCGTCTATTTCCTGATCGCGCTGGCGACGAGCGTGTTGCTCGGCCTGCCCCTCGAGGCGCTGACATCGAGCGCGTCCGGGGTCCTGATGGCCATCCCGTTCTTCGGGCCGTTCCTCGCCTGGGCGCCGCCAGTCATCGTGGCGATCGTCTTCCGACCCGAGGCCCTGCTCCCGACCATCGCGATCATCGGGGTCGGCTGGTTCATCGTGATGAACGTCCTCCAGCCGCGGATCATGCAAGGCGCCGTCGGCATCCACCCGATCGTCGTGCTCGGGTCGGTGCTCATCGGATCGCGCATCGCCGGCATCCCGGGGGCCATCTTCGGGATCCCGATCGCGGCCGTCGCCTCAGCGTTCTTCTTCCACTTCCTGCACCGGAGCTCGGGTGATCGCTCGGTCACGGGGCGCGCGGCGAAGCGCCTGAGTCAGCGCGAGGGGCGGCCCGTGCGGGTCCCCCGGGAGCCGACGCCCGGCCAGGCCACGGACGTCGTCGAACCATGAGCGACGACAGCCGCAGCCGCCCGGCCAGGGACGGCAGCAAGCCACGCGACGCGGAAGTCCCGGACATGACCCGCGAACGCGCCCGTTCGGAGCGGCGCGACCTCGACAAGGAGCGCGGCGAACCGCTGGCGGGCGGAGCGGCACGTGGTGGTCCGCGGGCGCTGCGAACGCCGTCCCGCCCCGTTCCCGAGTACGCGACGCGGCCACGAATCCTGGTCACCAACGATGACGGCGTCGAATCGCGCGGCCTGCTGGCGCTCAAGCAGGCGCTCGAGCCGATGGGCGATGTGACCGTCGTCGCGCCCGACACGAACCAGAGCGCGGTCGGTCACCAGAAGACGCTGATGCGGCCGCTCCGGGTTCGGGAGCGGATCCTGGCCGACGGCTCGCAGGCGTACTCCGTCGACGGCTCCCCGACCGACGCCGTGAGCCTCGCCTTCCTCGGCTACTTCGAGCACGGCTTCGACCTCGTCGCCGCGGGCATCAA
The DNA here is from genome assembly GCA_034666885.1 of Chloroflexota bacterium. Taxonomy (GTDB): domain Bacteria; phylum Chloroflexota; class Limnocylindria; order Limnocylindrales; family CSP1-4; genus SPCO01. The sequence continues at coordinate 10,213 of JAXDKY010000435.1, read as the reverse complement.
CTACGGCGCGAACCTCGGCGACGACATCACGTACTCGGGGACGGTCAGTGCCGCGATGGAATCGGTCATCAACAACTGCCCGGCGTTCGCGATCTCGCAGGAGTACTACGAGCATCCCGACTTCACCCTCGCGGGTTACGCGGCGACCATCGTCGCTCGCAACATCCTGACCCAGGGCCTGTCGCGCGGCGAGCTCATCAACGTCAACGTCCCGGCGGTGACGCTGGAGGAGAGCCAGGGCTTCGAGGTCACCCGCCTGGGCCGTCGCGTCTACTCCGACCAGCTCGTGGAGCGGCTCGATCCGCGCGGCATCCCCTACTTCTGGATCGGCGGCCCGCCCCCATCCGGCCTGGCCGTGCCCGGTACGGACTTCCACGCGGTCGTCAACCGGCGCATCGCCATCACCCCGATCCACCTTGACCTGACCGGTCGGCGGTTGCTGCGGCGGCTCAAGACGTGGCCGTGGGAGCTGCCGACGGCCAGCGAGGTGCCGCCGGTGCCCGCGGCGGACGCGCCGACTGGCCCGATCGACCCCGCCCCGGACGAGGCCTGAGCCCGGACGAGTCCTGAGCCCGGTCGAGGGCCGTCAAGCGCGTGGCTGTAACGTCGGCGGACCGCCGAAGGGCGTGGATGGCGCGTGCTCCGGCCTACGATCGAGGCCCCCAGGACATCCGGTGCGGCCATCGAGTGGAGGAATCACCCCCATGGACGATCTCTCGAAGCGATCAACGAGCCTTGACCGCGGCGGCGTTGCGGCCGACCCGACGGCGGTCGCCGGGCTGACCGGCGCGATCGAGCAGACGGGTGGGCTCGATGGCCTGGTCGGGAAGCTTCGCGCGGGCGGGCTCGACCGCGAGGTCGACTCCTGGGTGTCGACCGGGCCGAACGCACCGGTCGACCCGCAGCGGCTCGGACAGGCGCTCGGCCCCGACACCGTCCAGCAGCTATCGAGCGGCTCCGGGATCGACGTCCGCTCGCTCCTCCCGCTGCTCGCGATGTTCCTTCCCCAGATCATCGACATGCTGACGAAGAACGGTTCGACGCCGTCCGGCGGCCTCGACGGCGCCACGGGCCAGGCCGGGATGCCCGACCTCGGCGGGTTGCTCGGCGGACTCCTGGGTGGCGTGCTCGGCAGCGGCGGAACGGGCTCCGCGGGAGCGCCAGGGACCACGGCCAACGCCGACCTCAGCGAGCTGCTCCGCGGGCTGGGGGGCGACAAGCCCCGTTGACGAGCGGCGCCGGGGCCGCGGGGTCACCGGTCAGCGGTCAGACTGCCGCTCCCAAAGCCATGCGCGCAGGCTGAGCCCGGACTCGCGGATCGCCCGCGCGGCGTCCCGGCCGACGTACCGGAAATGCCAGGGCTCCGGCTTGTAGCAGGTCGTGCCCGGGCTGTGCTCGGGTGGGTAGCTCATGACGAACCCGTACCGCCACGCGTTCGACGCCAGCCACGCCTCGCCGCCCTCGACGTCGATCGTCGTGCCGAGCTGATGCTCGGAGTGGCCGGGGCGCGCGGCGGAGCGCAACGCCTCGTCTCGGCCGAGCGCCTCCTCGAGGCTGGCGAAGGTTCGAACCTGGTCCTGATAGCTTCGGAATGCCGAGGTGATTCGGAACGGTGATCGTCCGTCGCGGGCGTCCTCGGCCATCGCGCTGAGGTCGTCGATGACAAGCGCCCGCAGGGAGCCCACGCCATCGATCCCACGATCGGCGAGCGCGACCAGATCGGATGGGACGTCGGCGGCGGTGAGCGCGTACTCCTGGTCGAGGAGGGTTCGCGCCCAGTCGGCTGGAGCGCGATGCGGTGTCAGGCGGTCGTCCAGCCGACAGCCCGCCAGCGGGCCCTCGAACGGAGACGCCGGACCTGCCGGGACGAGCGCGCGGGCCGCACCGGTCCCGGCACCGAGACCGACCGCGGCGATCGCCAACGCACCGAGGACCAGCGCGGCCCACCACCGGCGGGCGGGCAACCGTCGTCCGTTCGGCCGGGCTGACGGGCGGGCACGCCGGTGATGCCGGACCGATCGATCACTCATGCCGGAGCGATGAGGGCCGGGTCATCCGCTCGAGCGGGGGCAGCGTCAGCGAGACGATCAACATCGCCACCGCGAGGCTGGCGCCGAGCACCCCCACCATCGAAGCATCCGGCAGCGCGACCGTCCCGCCTGCGATCCAGACGACCGCGAGACCGACGATCACTCCGAGCACGGCACTCGCACCGGCCACGGCCACGAGCGGGACGCCGGCCTGGAGCAGGATGGTGGCGCGCAGTCCCGAGGCGGACATCCCAGCGCTGCGCAGGAACACGAACTGGCGCCGCCGCTCGAGCGTCGCGGTCGTCACCGCAACGGCCAGGGTGCAACCGGCAAGCGCGAGCGTGCCCACCAGACCGATGGCGACGATCCGGCCGATCTCCTCGAACGGCCCCTTGATGGTCGGCCCTTCCTGCTGGACGCTGACGAACGCGGCCGGAGCCGCGGCGATGATGGCGTTCCGGACGCGCTCACCGACCTCCGGCGAACCGTCCGTGGTGATGTGGATCCGGGTCACGGGGAACGCAGATGCGGCCCCTGGGTCGGCCAGGGCGACCGGATCGATGAGCACCTCGGGCAGGAAACCGCCGAGATCGGCCGGCAATCCCGCCGCGGACAGGGCCGGCACGGCCTCCCCAGGCACGACGAGCGTCGCGCTCGGTGGCGTCGCGCCCGTCACGTCGGTCCGGTCGGGAAAGAGCTGGTAGGTCCCGGTCACGTCAGCCCCGAAGGTCGTCGTGATGCCCCCCGGAGCACAGTTGGCTCCCTCCAACCCGAGCGCCGCGACGACTTCCGGGCATGACGCCAACCACCCGAACGCCTGGTATCCCCCGTCGCGTGCCAGGCCCACCTCCCGGATGGGCACTGCGCCGGTGACGCCGTCGAGCCCCGCGATCCGATCGGCCAGGTCGTCGCTCAGGCCCGAGCCGTTGCCGAGCCATGCCACCACCCCGTTGGGCGGCAGGAGCTGGGTCACGAAGACCATCTGCGAACGGGTATAGACGGCGAACGTGAAGAACGCGCTGGCGACGAAGACGGCCATGATCACGCCTGAGATCGCGCCGAACGACCCGCGCGGGTCGTCGCCGACCCGGCGCGAGGCGAGCAACGTCGCCCCGCCACGCGCGAACCGGTGGAGGACCCGCCCGACCAGCCCGGTCAGCCAGGGTCCTGCGAACGCGATGCTGCCGATGACGCCGGCGAACGCAAGCCCCGCACCACCGAGGGTCACGATCCCGGGCAGGTTGCCGGTTCTGTATAGCCAGATGGCCAGCATGAGGGCGATGAACGAGATCGCGAGGGGGAGCATCCGCGCGGCGCGCGGCGTGGGCGACGCGGCGCGGCGCTGGACGCCCAGCGGGCTGATCGTGAGGCGTCGCATCGTGACGAGCGCCCCCGCGGCTCCGACCGCCTGGACGGCGATGAGCAGCGTCACGGCGAGGACGGGCGACGGTGCGATCGTGTCCGGCCACCACGTGGTCTCGTCCAGCGGGATGCGGGCGATCAGGGGCCTGAAGAGGACGAACAGCACGACACCACCGAGGGCCCCGACCGATGTAGCGACCAGGGCCTCGACGACGGCCAACCGCGCGACCTGGCCCGGCGTTGCGCCGACCAGCCGGAGGGCCGCCAGACGAAGCTCCCGCCGGGCCGCGGACATGCGGGTCGCGGTCGCCACGAACACCGCGACCGGTGCCAGCGCCCCCATCCCTGCCAGGACCACGATGAGCGCGGCGATCGGGGGCAGGTCGAGGGCGGCTGCCTCGCTGGCGTAGCCGGTGACGACGGTCGCTCCGTAGGCCCGCAAGATGTCGGGCTCCGTGCCGATCACGGCCACGAGTTCGTCCGGCGAGGCCAGGGAGCTGTCCTTGATCGTCCCGACCACCGATCCGATCCGACCGGCAAGCTGGTCGGCCGGGAGCTCGGCCATCAGGGCCGCGAGGGCTGGTGAGACGTACGCCTCGCCTGGACGAGGCATGGCGTCGATGGCCGGCGGGATCGGCGCGGCATCGGCGCTCGCGGGCGCCAGGTGGACCCGTGTCAACAGCCGTGCCCCGACCCGGTCCTCGAACACCGCGACGAGCGTGCCCTCGGCGCCCTCGGGCGCCTGCACAAAGGAATCGCGCCACGCCGTCCGCGCATCCCGAGCCCCCACCGCCGGAGCGAATGAAAGGGCGAACAACAGGATCGCGGTCCCGATCGCTACGGCGGTCGCCGTGAGCCCCAGCCCGGCGATCGCCCCGCGCCCACCGGCGAGTGCCAGTCGGAGCCCGAGCCGGATCACGCCGCCGGTCCGGACGAGCGGCCGTCGCGAACGATGACCTCGCGGTGGGCATACGCGGCCACGCGCGCCTCGTGCGTGACGATGACCACGCTCGCCCCGGCCGACCGCGCGGCCGCGGTCAGCAGCTCCATGACGCCTTCGCCCGCAAGCGAGTCGAGCGAGCCCGTCGGCTCATCCGCGAACACGACCGCGGGACCCGCCACGAGCGCGCGGGCGACCGCTACCCGCTGGGCCTGGCCTCCGGACATATCGCCCGGCCGCCGGCCTTCGAGGCCACTGAGTCCGAGTCGAGGGAACCACTCGGCCGCGCGGGCCTCGGCATCCTTTCGCGACACGTCATCCAGGAGCAGGGGCAGCGCGACGTTCTCGAGGCCGGTCAGTTCCGGGACCAGCTGCCCGAACTGGAAGACGAACCCGAAGGCCGTCCGGCGCAGGCGGCTCCGCTCTCCCTCCCCCATCGCATCGATCCGGCGGCCGTCGAACTCGACGGTGCCTGCGTCCGGCGTGAGGATGCCGGCAAGGCAATGCAGCAGCGTCGATTTGCCCGAGCCGCTCGGGCCCATCACCGCGACGATCTCGCCGGGCGAAAGCGAGAAGTCGATGCCGCGGAGCGCGTCGGTCGTGCCGAAGCGCTTGTGCAGCCCGTGCGCGGTGAGGATCGGCGTCGACGTCGATCGTGTGGGTTCGGATCGTGCATCCGAGGACGTCGCGGGCGGCGTGGCGAGGAAGGTCATGGCTTCTCCGTGATCTCGAGAACGTCGCGGCGGAGGTCGTCGACGCGGGCGGCGGTGAGGTCGAGCCAGCGCAGGTCCGCCTCGAGGTGGAAGAGGGCGTAGTCGGCAAGCAGGGCGACGGGCAGCCCGGCTTCGCGGCGGATCGCGGTCAGCTCGCGCATGCGCTCGAGGTGGGCGTGACGCTCGGCGTCCACGATCGGCGCGACCGGGCGACCGGAGAGGATCGCGAGGACGACCTTCGTGAAGAGGGCGGCCTGCAGGTGGGGCTCAGGATCGAGCGGGATCGTCAGCCAGCGGTCGAGCTCGGCGACACCCTCCTCGGTGATCGCGTAGCGGCGGCGGTCCGGGCCCTCGGCGCGCTCGACCGACTCCAACCGCACCCGACCGCGCGTCTCCAGACGGGCCAACGTTGCGTATACCTGAGCGAACGCGACCGGGTGGTCGGGCGCGAAGTACCGATCCACCAGCCGCTTCAGGTCGTAGCCGTGGCGCGGGCCCTGTTGGAGCAGCCCGAGAACAGCGTGGGGAACGCTCATGGGCGCACTATGCATAGGGTTTATAGTGCTGTCAATCGGCCCCAGGGGCCACGAGGGGCATCGGTCGGAGGTCGTCGGATGTCCATGTCGGTCGAGGACCGCCGACGAGCGCCACGTCGATCGCGTCCGTACACCCTGTGGGCATGGAAACGCACGACCTCGCCGCCACCCGCGTGCAGCGGTTCCTCGAAACGGAGCCGGTGATCTGGCTGTCGTCGACGTGCGTCGACGGCGCTCCCCACCTCGTGCCGTCATGGTTCGTGTGGGACGGCGAGGCGATCGTGATGCTGTCCAAGCCCGGCGCCCGGAAGGTCCGCAACCTGGGCGCGGATCCTCGCGCGATGCTCGCCCTCGGCGACGCGGAAGCGGACTTCGACGTCGGCCTGCTCGAAGCGCGGGCCTCGTTGTTGGCCGAGCCCACGCCCCCCGAGCTGCCCGCCGGATTCCTTGCCAAGTACGAAGCTCGCATCGAGGCGCTCGGCCTCACGGCGGCGCAGTTCGCCCGGACGTACTCGCAGGTCATCCGGTTCGTCCCGGTCAAGGCCCTCGGCTGGCACGGTCGGACGACGCCTCGGTCCGTGCTGTCAGCCGCTCGCCGCGTGGCCGCGACCGGAGCCGCGTCGCTCAGCGAGCCACGGAACGGGCTGCGGCATTGGCTCGGGGAGCCGCTCGCGAAAGGCCTGGGATCCGCGGATCTGGCGCGAGGCGGCGTCGCGATCTAGCGGTTCGCGCAGCCCAGGCTCGGCTCGGTGACCGCGCGGCCACGTGCGGGTCGTCAGCGAAGCGTTCGGCTCGCGTGCGCTTCGAGCCGTTCCAGGGCCACGGCGAGGTCTGTCCGCCCGAACCCCAGTCGGAAGTGGTTGCCGCCGAAACCGAACTGCGATCCTGGCAGCAACAGCACGCCCTCGGCTTCGACCAGCGACGCGGCCCAGTCATCGATCCCGACGCCCGGAACGGTGAGCCGAGGGAAGCCGATCGAACCCGCCCGCGGCCTGACCCAGGAGAAGCGGTCGGGCCAGGCCTCGAAGAAGGCGTCCAGCCGCTCGAGGTTCGCAGCGACGATCGAGCGCGATCGATCGAGGACCACGTCGCGAGCCCGCAGGCCGATCAGGGCCAGGATCTCGGCCGGCGCCGAGGCGCAGATCGTCGTGTAGTCCTTGAACGACGCACAGCGCGCCAGGAGCTCGCGATCCCGGGTCGCCAGCCAGCCGATGCGCAGGCCCGCCATGGCGAACGACTTCGACATGACGCCCAGGGAGACCCCGCGAGCCGTCGCGTCGCCGCCGGCCGGCAGCAAATCCGTCGCATCGAACTCCAGGAATCGATAGACCTCGTCCATCAGCAGGTGGGCGCCCGCTTCCTCGGCGATGCCGACGAGTCCGTCGAACGTCGCCCGATCGGGCAGCATCCCGGTCGGGTTGTGTGGAGCATTGACGACGATGAGCTTCGTGGCCTTCGTCACCTGCCGGTGAAGGAGGTCGAGGTCCAGGCGCCAATCGGCGTCCTCGCGCAGCTCGTGGAGCGTCACATCCGCGCCCGTCGCTCGGCCGATCTCGTACAGGCTCTGGTAGCCAGGCCAGGTCACGATCGCGTGATCGCCCGGTCCGAGGAGGACGTTCATCAGGCAGAAGATCCCCTCCTCGGCACCCGCGAACACCAGGACGTCGTCGGGCGTGAGGCTGTCGTACAGCGTCGCGATCTCCTGCCGCAGCAGCGGGTGGCCGGTCGACTCGGAGTAGCCGAGCGTCAGGTTCGCCCACAGGGCGCGCGTCTCGTCGTCTGCCAGCGCCAGCAGGTCGCCCATCGGGTAGCCCTGGACGTCGGACGCGCACAGCAGGTGCTCGACGGCGAACTCCCAGCGGGCGAAGAAGCGCTCAAGGGCGAAGTCGGCGATGCGCATGCCGGCATCATGCCGGACCGGCGGCGACCGTATGCTGCCCGCCATGACGGCTCCCGCTCCCATCCTGATCGCCGGCTCGCCGACCGCGCTGGGCGGCCATTTCGCGGGGATGGAACAGGGCCCTCGCGAGCTCCGGGCCTACGGCCTGCTGGAACGACTCGGCGCGCGCCCCGGCCTGGCGAGCGCGGCACTCCACGACCACGGCGATACCGCCAACGAGCCGGGCTGGGCGCCGGATCCGGACCCGCGGATGAAGAACCGCCAGCGGCTGATCGAGTACCTGCCGCGCTTCGCCGCGCACGTCGCGGCGACCCTGGCGGCCGCTGACGACCGGGCCCGGCTCATGGTCCTGGGCGGCGACTGCACCTCGCACCCGGCGGCGATGGCCGGCATCCGCCAGGCCCGACCGGGAACCCGACTCGGGCTGGCCTGGTTCGACGCCCACGGCGACTTCAACACGCCCGAGACGACGCCGTCGGGGAACGTCTGGGGCATGCCCTTCGCGATGGCCTGCGGTCGTGGCGATCAGGGGCTCGTCGGCGCTGTCGATGGGCCGAGCGTGCGCGAGGCGGACGCCGGCCTGTTCGGCGGTCAGGTGCTCGATGAGACCGAATCGCGCATGCTCGCCGCCAGCCGGGTCGCCCAGTTCGGTGCCGGGATGCTCGCGGACGAAGCCGGGCGGGCGGCGGTCGCCGGCTGGGCCTCGACGGTCGCCGCCCGGATCGACGGCTGGTACATCGCGGTCGATCTCGACGTTCTCGATGGCGCCGGAGGGTGGGCCGTCGCGATGCCCGAACCGGGCGGGCTGACGCTGGACACCGCGGTCGAGACGATCCGGGTGATCGCGGGGAGTGGCGTGCCGGTCGTCGCGTTCGGGGCGACGGCGACGATGCCGAGGCCGGACGGCGACCTCGCGAAGACCACGGACGCCGTGGCGGTCCTGGCGGAGGCGGCGCTGGCCTGAGTCACCGGCGGCGAGCTCCGGCCGAGCCGGGCGGGGTTACTCGACGAGGACGAGGCCCGCCGCGAACCCCTTGAACGTGTCGAGATCGAGCCCGACGCCGACAGCCAGCCAGCTGCGCGCCTTGCCGCGATCGACGACGACCGCGTAGCTCCCATCGTCGCCGGTCACCAGCGTGCCCGAGAGGTCCCCGAACGCGGCCGTTCCGGCGTCCGGACCGTTGGGGACGCACCCTTCAGGCAGGTCGCAGAACGCGCCTTCGTGCAATTCGAATCGGGCGCCGCCGGGGCCGTTGTAGGCGATCTCCATCCGGCCACCGCCGGCGGATCGATAGCTGCCGCTCGCGACGGACCAGCGGGCCGGCAGCACGGCGCAGTACACGGGCCAGTCGAAGGCGACCGCGACCTTGGCGAAGAAATCGCGGTTGGCCGCGGTACCGGTGCAAGCCGCTGCCGAACCGGCCTGGGCCGAGGCGCCGGGCTCGCCGCTGGCCGGGGGCACGGTGGGGGTCTCGGTCGGCGGCTCCGCTGTCGGCTCGGGGGTCGCCACCGGCTCCGGCGTCGCCGCGGGCTGGGCGCTCGGCTCGACCGACGGGGCCGCGAGGGAGGGTGCCGTCAGCGCGGTGGGCGTGGCGGTCGGCGCCGCGCTCTGCCCGATGCAGCCGGCGGCCAGCACCATGGCGAGGACCGGGAGGAGCAGTCGCGGGAGGGATCGTCGAGTCACGGGGACCACGGGTCCCGGCGCGCTCGATCGGCGTCGCGTCACGCTAGGGAGCGTAGCACGGTCTCGGAAACTGCCCGGCGTCGGACGATGTCCACGCGGGCCGCCGTGGCCGGCTCGAGCAGCTCGCCGGTCGCCGGCGGCCGTGCCAGGGCAAGACCCAGCGCGTGGCGAAGCGGGCCGGCGTGGGAGACGACGACCGTGGGGACAGCCCGCGACACGACGTCGTCCCATGCCGCTTCGACGCGGGCCGCGAGCGCCGCGGCCGTCTCGCCACCGGGCCAATCGATGGCCGGTTCGCCCCCGGCGAGCGAGGCCGCCAGGTCCGGTAAGAGCGCCGCCAACTCGTCGAAGGTGCGGCCCTCGGCGATCCCGAGATCCGCCTCGACCCAACGCTCGTCGACGAGGACATCCGCGTCATCGAGGCCGACGGCGTCGGCGATGGCCGCGGCGGTCTGCCGCGCGCGACGCGCCGGACTCGAGACGATCCAGACGTGGGGTGGCAGCGTCGGGGCGATCGATGCGGCGAGCGAGGCGACGGCGGCCAGCCCGGCCGCGTGCAACGGCGGGTCGCTGCGACCGCAGTACCGCTGGCCGGTCCAGGCGGTGGCGCCGTGGCGGACGAGGACGACCTGGGTCACGCGCTGCCCACCGGCCCGGACACCGCAGCCGAGTCGAACGTCGCCATCTGGTCGCGGACCCGCACCGCCGCATCGATCAGCTGCATCGCCAGCGCCGCTCCGGTCCCCTCCCCGAGTCGCAGCTCGAGGTCGAGAAACGGTTGCACGCCGAGTCGCGCCAGCACGATGGCGTGCCCCGGCTCCAGGCTGCGGTGGGCCGCGATGACCCGCTCCGCGACGACCGGCGAGAGCGCCGCGGCCAGCAGGGCGGCAGCGCCCGTGATGAACCCGTCCAGCACGACGGGCACGCGGGCCGCGACCGACCCCAGGATCACCCCGACGAGCGCCCCGATCTCGAGTCCGCCGACCGCTGCGAGCACGCCGATCGGGTCAGCCGGGTCGGGGGCGTTCGTGGCCAGCGCACGCTCGAT
>JAXDKY010000434.1:0-5801 GCA_034666885.1 Chloroflexota bacterium | reverse complement strand
TTCCGCTGATCGCCGCCCGGCCGGGCACCACGGGCGCCGCACCTCGGGGAGGATCCCACCACCGTGCAACTTCGCGTCGCCACCGACCAGCCATGGGACGTCAAGGCCGACGTCCTCGTCATCCCCAACGTCGGTGACCCGACGTTCGACGGCCCCCACGACGAGATCGACCGGCGCGCCGGTGGCGAGCTCCGCACGCTTGTCGCGCTCAAGGAGCTGACGGGCAAGCGCTACTCCACGACCCTGGCCGCGGCCGGCGAGCTGCCGGCGACCCGGCTCGTCGTGGTCGGCGCCGGGGAGGCGGACAAGATCGATCGCGAGGTCGTGGTTCGCGTGGCCGCCGCCGCGGAGCGCCGGCTCTCGGGACGCGTCGTACGGAGCATGGCGATCTGGCTGGCGCCGCTGGCGGACGCGAACATCGATGGCGATGCCGGGGTCCTGGCGCAGCTGGTCGTGCGCGGCGTGGTCGAGGGCTCGTACGACCCCAAGTCGATCTACCGCGACGACGACGATTCGGCGCCGCCGAAGCTCGACGAGCTCATCCTCGTCATGCCAGGCGGCGACGCCGGCGCGATCAAGGCCGGCGGCGAGCGGGGAATGATCATCGGGGAGGGCGCGAACACCGCGCGGACCCTGTCGAACCGCGCCGCCAACGACGTCTCGCCGCAGGTCCTCGCCGAGGAGGCCCGGGCCATCGCGGAACGCAACGACCTGTGGATCGACGTCATCGAGCCCGATCGCGCGACGAAGCTCGGGATGGGCATGTTCATGGCCGTCGGGCGGGGCAGCGACAACCCGCCGCGGATGATCGTCATGCGCTCCGGCAAGGAAGGGCAGCGCGATTCGCTCGATCGTCACCTCGCGATCGTCGGCAAGGGCGTCTGCTTCGACTCGGGCGGCATCAGCATCAAGCCATCCGACCGGATGGAAGAGATGAAGATGGACAAGACCGGCGCGTGCACGGTCATCGCGGCGATGGAGACCGTCGCGCGGCTGGCGCCGGGGACGCCGCTGCTGGGCATCGCGGCCGCGGTCGAGAACATGCCCGGGCCGCACTCCACGCGGCCCGGCGACATCGTGACCGCGCTCAACGGCAAGAAGGTCGATATCACCAACACCGACGCGGAGGGCCGGCTGATCCTCGGCGACGCGATGACGTACTCGGAGCAGCTGGGAGCGACCCACATCGTGGACGTGGCGACGCTGACCGGCGCCGTGTCGCGGGCACTCGGGCATCTCGTCACGGGGGCGTTCGGGCAGCCGCAGGACTTCTACGACCAGGTCGCGGCCGCGGGCGCTCGGGCGGGGGAGCGCTACTGGCAGCTCCCGCTCATCGACGAGTACGTTCCCGAGATGGACAGCTGGTACGGCGACCTCCAGAACGCCGGATCGGCCGAGGGCTCGCTCGTCAAGAGCGGCCTGTTCCTGCGCGAGTTCGTGACGAAGCCGTGGGTCCACCTCGACATCGCCGGGACGGCCTACTACCGCAAGGCCCTCCCGTTCGCGCCGCGCGGGGCGACCGGCTCTTCCCACGCGACGCTCGTGGAGCTCGCGCTGGCCGGTCGGGCCTCGTAGCGAGCGCGATCACCCTGGGGTCGGGTTCGTGGGGCCGCTGAGCCTGGTCCTCGGCGCCGCTGGGGCGGCACTGGGCGTGCTTGCCGATCGGTTCGCGACCCGCTGGCCGGAGCACGACGAAGAGCATCCACCCGGCCGGCGCGTCGATTGGCGGACGGTCCTGTGCGGGGTCGTCGGTGCGCTGGCCCTGGGGCTGCTGGCGCAACGCTTCGCGGGCGATGTGGTCGCGACCGTCGTCTTCGGGGCCTGGTTCGTGACGCTGATCGTGGGGCTGGCCACGGACCTCGACCAGCGGATGCTCCCCGACGAGCTGACGCTGCCCGTCATCCCGCTCGCGCTCGTCTATGCCGTCTCGGGACTCAACCCGCTCGTCGGTAGCAGCCTCGTCCTGGCCATCCTGGCCGCGGTCCTGATCCCGGCCGTGCTGTACCTGCCGTCGATCCCGTTCGGGGCGGGGGCGTTCGGCCTGGGTGACGTGAAGCTGCTGGCCGGGGTCGGGCTGATGCTTGGTGGCGACCGAGCGCTGGGCGGGACGCTGTTCGGCCTGATCCTGGCCGGCGTCGTGCTCCTGGTGCTGCTCGTGACGCGCCGGATCGGGCGCAAGTCGTTCGTGCCGTTCGGTCCGTTCCTGATCCTCGGGGCGCTGTGGGCCGTGCTCATCCGAGCGTGACTACGGAAGACTGCGCAGGACCACCCCTGACCATCGACCCATCCAATCGAGCGTGCGAGCTGTCTAGACTGGTGCTAGCGGTAGCCGTACACGTCGGGGTAGAATGCCTCGAAGCCGGAACCCGATCGTCGTCCTGCGGCAGTGCCCGTCAACGGATGGCGGCACCGGCGGGCTAACCGTCGACCCGCGCCTTGCCCCAACGAGGCGTCGACACACGGAGTTTGCTCGCACGATGACGTCGCCCAGGTGATCCGCCGCTCGAACCGCCCCCAAGCGGGCAATATCGGACCCTCCGGCTGGTCGCACCAGTCCCCGGACCGCCCTGCGCGGCGCGCACGCGGCGGCCTGTCGGCGCTCGTCCTGGCCATCCCCCTCGTGTTCGGCCTGCTCGGTGCGTCCGTCTCGCCCCAGGTCGTCCGTGGCGACGATCTCTCGGACGCCAAGGCGCGCCAGTCGGCCCTCAAGCAGGAAGTCGCGGCCCAGAAGGCGCGGATGTCCGCCCTCAACGACCTGCAGAACGGCCTCGCGGCCGAGATCAGCGACACCAAGAGCCAGCTCGCCAAAGTCGGCGCCGACCTGACCGCGGTCCGCAAGAAGATCGTGACCATGGAATCGAAGATCGAGGTCGTCAAGCAGGCCTACGCGAACCTCGTCCTGCAGGTCCAGTACATGGACATCGAGCTCGCCCGGGTCAGTGCCCAGGAAGCGACCAAGCGCACGCAGCTCGGTGAGCGCCGCGCCCTGCTGGCCGAGCGGGTGCGGAGCGCCTACGACACCGATCGGACGTCGCCGCTCGAGACGTTCCTGTCCGGCGGCACCTTCACCGACATCCTCTCGGAGATGAGCTACTACATCGATGTCGGCGAGCAGGATCAGGCCCTCGCCGACCAGATCGCCCAGGACAAGGAAACCCTGGCCGCGATCCACCAGACCGTCAGCGACACCCGGCAGCGCTCGAACGAGCTGCGCCAGGAGACCGCCGCGCAGAAGCGGGCGCTCGACAAGAGCCTGCTCGACCTCAAGGAGACCAAGGCCGCGCTCGCCAAGCTCGAGAAGGCCGTCGCCAAGACGCTCAAGGAGCAGAAGTCCCGCTACGCCGCGTTGAAGCGCAGCAGGGCGAACGCCGCCGCGATCATCCGCAAGGCGGCCGCCGACCAGAAGCGCCTGGCGAAGACCATCGACAACCTCATCGCCCGCCAGATCTCGCGAGGCAACATCCCCTCCGAGTACAACGGCTCGATGCGCTGGCCGATGGACGAGTTCAACATCAGCGGCGACTTCGGCTGCAGCAGCTTCGCGTATTACGCCCCCGGCAACGGCTGCGCGCACTTCCACAACGGCATCGACCTGGTCGGTGCGTACGGGGCGCCGGTCAAGGCCGCCGCTCCCGGCACGGTCGTGTACGTCGGCTGGAACTGGGCGGACGGCCCGGACCCGGCCTGGATCGTCGTGATCGCGCATTCCGGCTCGCTCAAGACCTGGTACGCGCACATGCAGCCCAAGCGGCCAGTGTCGGTCGGCCAGTCCGTCAAGAAAGGCCAGATCATCGGCTATGAAGGGGACACGGGCCACGCAACGGGCGCGCACCTTCACTGGATGGTCGAGCTCAACGGCAACTTCGTGAACCCGAGGCTCTTCCTCTAGTCGCGGCACGGGACACGGCCGACGCGGCCGGCGGCGGCCCGGTTATTCGAACGCTGACCGTGCCGGAACATGTTCCGCACCCGGTCCCGTGCTAGCATCGCGACACGGAATCCATTGATGTCGGGAGGCGGACCCGGACCGTGAAACGGCCGATGGCGATCATCCTTGCGGGCGGGGAGGGCGAGCGCCTCTCGATCCTGTCCCAGGAGCGTGCCAAGCCCGCCGTCCCGTTCGGCGGCAAGTACCGGATCATCGACTTCACGCTGTCGAACTGCGTCAACTCGGACATCCACGATGTCGTCGTCCTGACCCAGTACAACCCGCGTTCGCTCAACGACCACATCGGTCTGGGCCGGCCGTGGGACCTCGACCGCAACCAGGGCGGCGTGAAGCTCCTCCAGCCGTACATCGCGCGCGGCAAGGTCGCCGAGTGGTATCGCGGGACCGCCGACGCCGTGCTGCGCAACATGAACGTCGTCGAGCACGACCCATCCGATGTCGTCCTGGTCCTCGCCGGCGACCACATTTACAAGATGGATTACCAGCCGTTCATCGCCGCGCATCGCCGCCGGCGGGCGGACGTCACGATCGCCGTCCGCCGCGTGCCGCTGGCCGAGGCGACGCGGATGGGCATCCTCGCCCTCGACGACGCCGATCGGGTCACCGAATGGCAGGAGAAGCCCAAGCAGCCCAAGAGCGACCTCGCTTCGATGGGCGTGTACGTCTTCTCGAAGAAGGCCCTGCGTCGATGGCTGTCCGAGGACCGGGTCGACTTCGGCCGGCACATCATCCCGGCCATGCTCGAGGCGAATGCCCGCGTCTTCGGTTATCGCTATAACGGCTACTGGCAGGACGTCGGCACGATCCAGTCGTTCTGGGAGGCCAACATGGCGCTCCTGGTCGACGACCCGGAGCTGGACCTGTACGACAAGGACTGGATCATCCACACACGGTCCGAGGAGCGCGCCCCGGCCAAGGTCGGACCGACCGCGCAGGTCCATCGGTCGATGATCAGCCACGGCTGCGTGATCAACGGCACGGTCGTGAACTCGGTGCTGTCGCCCGGCGTGCGGGTCGATGTCGGGGCCGTCGTGCGCGATTCGATCGTGATGTTCGACTCGGTCATCCGGTCGGGCGCCGTCGTCGATCGGGCGATCCTCGACAAGGAAGTCGTGATCGGGCCCGGCGCGATGGTCGGCGAAGGCCCCATCCCGGACAAGCCGAACAAGGCCGAACCCGGTCGCCTCAACACCGGCATCACCGTCGTCGGCAAGCGGGCGATCGTCCCGCGCGGGGCCCGGATCGGGCGCAATGTCAAGGTTGCCGCGGACGCCCGGACGACCGATTTCGTGAAGCGCGTCATCAAGAGCGGCGAATCCGTGGAGCTGCGGCCCGGCACTCACCACGCGCACGAGCACCAGGGCGTGCCCCACATCGTGGTAGGGCCGGCGGTGACTCGCGAGGCCGCCTCCGCCGCGCCAGGCAAGGGCGGCAAGCGCACCGCTTCGGACTGACCGCCGACGGTCACTCGGGGCGAGGTCGTCTAGACTCCGCGGGCTATGTCATCCGCCGATCCCGGTGTTCCGTCGGTGCACCCGGCCGACGTCGAGCGATGGCTCGCGGACCTGGGTCTCGAGCCGGTCGAGCGAGCCGAGCGTGACGGGATCGCCAGCTGGGATCTCGTGCTCGACGGTCGTCGCCGTTTCGATCTCCGCGTGACCGTCATCCTCGATCCGTCGCTTGCGCTCATCTGCTGGGCGCATTTCGCGCCGCCCATCAGCGACATGTTCCGCAAGTCGTACAAGAAGCTGCTGCGCTGGAACGACGAGTTCCCGTTCGCCAAGTTCAGCGTGGGTGAGGACGAGCGGCCGCTGCTGGCGGTGGAGCTGCCGATCGACGGGTTGGCGGCGCT
>JAXDKY010000433.1:0-3165 GCA_034666885.1 Chloroflexota bacterium | reverse complement strand
CATCGAACAGGCCGAGCGCGAGGCCGACTTCGCGACGGCCGCCGAGCTGAAGTACGCCACCCTCAAGGAACTCAACGATCGGCTGGCGGAGGAGGAGGCGACCCTCATCGCGCTCCAGGGCCCGGGCACGCTCCTCAAGGAGGAGGTCGGTGCCGACGACATCGCCGAGATCGTCGGTGCCTGGACGGGCATCCCCGTCAGCCGCCTCATGGAGGGTGAGACCGCAAAGCTCATCGAGATGGAGGACCGGCTGCACCAGCGCGTCGTCGGCCAGGACGAGGCCATCCAGGCCGTGTCCGACGCCGTGCGCCGAGCGCGCGCCGGTCTCAAGGACCCGCGCCGACCCATCGGCTCGTTCCTGTTCCTGGGTCCGACCGGGGTCGGCAAGACCGAGCTCGCCCGCGCCCTCGCCGAGTTCCTGTTCGACGATGAGAACGCCCTGGTCCGCATCGACATGAGCGAGTACATGGAGAAGTACGCGGTATCCCGGCTGCTCGGCGCACCCCCCGGCTACGTCGGGTACGAGGAGGGCGGGCAGCTGACCGAGGCCGTCCGCCGCCGGCCGTACCAGGTGATCCTGCTCGACGAGATCGAGAAGGCGCACCCGGACGTGTTCAACGTGCTGCTCCAGGTACTCGACGACGGGCGCCTCACGGACGGCCAGGGACGAACCGTCAACTTCAAGAACACGGTTGTGATCATGACCAGCAACATCGGCTCGGCCGCGATCGCCGCAACGAACGCGAAGGTCGGCGATGCCGCCTACGAGCAGATGAAGGCCGAGGTGACCGATGCCCTCCGCTCGCAGTTCCGGCCGGAGTTCCTCAACCGGATCGACGAGGTGATCGTGTTCCACGCGCTCACGGAAGACGACCTGTCGGCGATCGTCGACTTGCTGGTCGCCGACCTGGGACGGCGGCTGGCGCAGCAGGACATCGTCCTGGAGCTGACACCGGCGGCCCGGGCGCTCATCGTCCGTGAAGGCACCGACCCGGCCTACGGAGCTCGGCCGCTCAAGCGCACGATCCAGCGGCTCGTCGAGAACCAGCTGGCGCGCGCGCTCGTCTCCGGCGAGTTCCGGCCCGGCGACGTGGTCAAGGCCGACGCCGACCTCGCGTCCGGCACGCTCGTCTTCTCGAGCGAAGGCGCGACCGTCGTCGGTGACGTCGGACGGCAGGACGCTCGACGGCGGTCCGACGACGAGCTGGCCCCCGTGGGCGGCCGCGGCGGATCGCGGAGCTCACCGCTCGACCTGCCGGCGACCCGTCGCAAGCGCGACGACGGCGAACTCGTCAACTAGCGAGCCTGGAGCGACGACCAAACCCGTGCGCTTCGACGTCGCTGCCGATCGGCTGTCCGCCCTGCCCGATCCGCTGCCGGAGCCGGCCGCGGTGATGATGCCGGTCGTCCTCGGCGATTCCGCGCGAATGCCGGCCACGCCGCGACCTGGCCGGACCGGTCGCCCGGCCGCGGTGCTCGTGCTCCTCTACCCCGACTCCGACGGCGAGGCGCGAGTCGTCCTCATCGAGCGCACGAGCGGCGACGGCCACCATTCGGGCGAGGTCAGCTTCCCGGGCGGCAAGGCCGAGCCCGAGGATGCCGATGCCGCCGCGACCGCGCTGCGAGAAGCGAGCGAGGAAGTCGCCCTCGACGTGGCCGACGCGGGCGTCCGGGTGGTGGGGCGCCTGGACCGGATGTGGATCCCGGTCAGCGATTTCGAGGTGACGCCGGTCGTTGCGCTCGCCGAGCGGCCGCCGCGTCTTGCGCCGTCGCCTTTCGAGGTCGCTCGCATCATCGAACCGCCCGTCGCGCGGTTCCTGCCGGACGCGCCCGTGCTCATGGTGGAACGCACGATCCGGGATTGGCCGCTGCGCTACGGGTCGTACGACCTGGACGGCCTGTCGGTGTGGGGCGCGACCGCCCGGATCCTGAGCCAGCTCGGAGCCGTGCTCGCCGATCCGGCGCGGTAGCCGGAGGCCGGGGAAGCACGGGAACCACCCGCCGGGCCCCGGCGTCGAGGCGGCGGCCCGACGGCGCACTCGTGGCGACCGCTCCGGGACCTGCCGGACCGCCAGGCGGTCCTGCCCAAGCGAGTCGGCGCCTCCCAGGGGGTCCGACTGGGAGGTCGCGTCATGCGCACGCCACTCCTTGCCCTGGCCGTGACCACCCTCGTGGTGGCCGGCTGCAGCGGTGCCGCTTCGAGCCAGGGGTACGCCCCGGGTGCCACATCCGCCCCGGAACACCACCAGCCCACGAGTGAGCCATGGCCGCAACCCGCCTCGACGCCCTACGGCGGCGTCACGTACGTGGATCCCGGCGTCAACCCCTACGTCGATCCGGACGAGGACCAGGTCTCGACCTTCGCCCTGGACGTCGACACCGCGAGCTACACCATCGCGCAGCGCTACGTCGACGACGGCAATCGACCCGACCCCGCGAGCATCCGGGTCGAGGAATGGGTCAACGCCTTCGCCCAGGGTTATCCGACCCCGGACGACGCCACCTTCTCGATCGTCGCCGACGGCGGCCCGACGCCGTTCACCGAGGCGGACGAGGTCCTGCTGCGGGTCGGGCTCCAGGCACGCGACGTGCGCGATCGGGCGCGCGAGGACTCGGCGCTCACCTTCGTGATCGATACCTCCGGCTCCATGGCACGCGAAGGCCGCCTCGAGCTTGTCAAGGCGGCGCTGCGGCTCCTGGTCGATAACCTCGGCCGCAACGACACCATCGCCATCGTCACCTTCGGCGATCGGGCCGCGGTCGTGCTCGAGCCGACACCCGCGACCGAATCGAACCGCATCCTGTCGGTCATCGAGCAGCTGCGACCCGGCGGGTCGACGAACCTCGAAGCCGGCCTGCGCCTGGGCTATGACCTCGCGCGCGAATCGCTGACCGAGAACGGCATCGACCGCGTCGTCCTCGCCTCCGACGGCGTCGCGAATGTCGGTCTCACCGACCCCGATTCGATCCTTGCCGCCATCGAGCGCGACGCCGCCGCCGGCATCGAGCTGGTCTCGGTCGGCGTCGGGATGGGTAATTACAACGACGCCCTGCTCGAGCAGCTGGCCGACAAGGGCGACGGCTTCTACGCCTACGTCAACCAGTTCGATGAGGCCCGCCGGCTGTTCACCGAGGACCTGACCGGGACGCTCCAGACCGTCGCGC
>JAXDKY010000432.1:0-2663 GCA_034666885.1 Chloroflexota bacterium | reverse complement strand
GGTCCCGTTGTACGACGCATTCCGGGGTCAGGGCGCGGCGTTCGGGCAGGCGGCCGGATGGGAGCGGGCCAACTGGTTCGAGCCCGGGGTGTCGGACCCCGAGGTGCGCTACGACTTCGAGGCGCCGTCCTGGTTCCCCGCCGTCCGCGAGGAGGTTCGCGCCACCCGCGAGGGCGTGGCGCTGTACGACCTCTCGACCTATGCCAAGTTCCTCGTGCAGGGCCCCGAGGCCCTCGACGGGCTCCAGCGCCTGGTGACCTCGGACCTCGACGTCGCGCCCGGGCGCATCGTGTACACGCTCCTGTGCAACGAGCGCGGCGGCATCGAGATCGACCCGACGATCACGCGTCTGGGCGAGGACCGATTTCTGGTGCTCGCGCCGACGCTGACCCAGCGGCGGACCGAAGCGCTGCTGCGGCGCGGCCTACCACCAGGCGCCGTGGTCACGGACGTGACGTCTGGATGGGCGACGCTCCACCTGGCCGGGCCCCGGTCGCGGGAGCTGCTCGCTCGACTGACCGATGCGGACGTCTCGGCAGGGGCGTGGCCGTTCCTGCGAGCCCGCGAGATCGACGTCGCACGGGCGCGCGCGTGGGCGTTCCGGGTCTCGTTCACCGGGGAGCTTGGCTGGGAGCTGTCCGTGCCGACCGACTACGTCGCGGACCTCTACGAGCAGGTCGTTCGAGCGGGTACCGATCTCGGGCTGCGCCACGCGGGCGCCTTCGCGTTCGACGCGGCGCGCCTGGAGCGCGGCTTCCGGTCGTGGGGTCACGACCTCGGTCCGCGCTACGACCCGTTCGCGTCAGGCCTTGCGTTCGCGGTCTCTCGCCGGAAGGCGGTCGACTACGTGGGCCGCGCGGCGCTCGAACGTCTGCGCGACGCCGAGCCTGAGCAGCGACTCGTCAGCGTCCACGCCGCCGATGCCGTGTTGTGGCACGGCGAATCGCTGCTCCGCGATGGCGAGCGAGCCGGCTACATCACGAGCGCCGCCATCGCGCCGACGCTCGGCGGCTCAGCTGGCCTCGGCTGGATCCGCGGGCCGCTGGACGGCTCGTGGCAGGTCGAGATCGGCGCGACGGCCGTGCCGTGCCGCGTGAGCATCGACCCGTTCTACGACCCCGGCGGGGAGCTGCTGCGCAGCTGATCGATCAGCTGTGGCCGGGGTCGGAGTTCTCGGTCCGGCCCACGCCGGCTTCGCCGGAGTCGATCGTCGGATGGCCGCCCATGTGCCCGAAGTGGCCGCCGTCGAGCGTAGGGATGCGGCCGCGCAGGCCGTCGCGGACGACGCGCCGGCCGACGTCGGTGACGCGGTCGGCGGTGAACCCGAACTTCTCGAAGATCGTGCCGGCCGGCGCCGAGGCGCCGAAATGGTCCAGACCGATGATCGCGCCCTCGTCGCCGACCCAGCGCTCCCAGCCGAGCGATACACCGATCTCGACGCTGACCCGCTTGCGGACCGATGGCGGGAGCACGGAGTCGCGGTACGCCTGATCCTGCAGGTCGAACGTCTCCCAGCAGGGGAGGGATACGACCCGGGCACGGATCCCGTCCGCCTCGAGGTTCTCGGCCGCGGCGAAGGCCAGCTGCAATTCCGACCCGGTCGCCATGAGGATGAGGTCCGGCTCGCCGGCGCCCGCGGGATCGCGCAGGACGTATCCGCCGCGGCGCAAGCCCTCGCGCGCTTTCTCGGCCGTGCCCGCGAGTACGGGCAGCTTCTGCCGGGTCAGCGCCAGCGCGACCGGCCCATCACGGCGCTCGACCGCCAGGGCCCAGGCCGCGACTGTCTCGTTGGCGTCGCCGGGACGCACGAACCACAGGTTCGGGATCGCCCGTAGGGCCGCGTAATGCTCGACCGGCTGATGGGTCGGGCCGTCCTCGCCGAGACCCACGGAGTCGTGCGTCCAGACGTGGATCACGTGCAGGCCGGCCAGCGCCGATAGCCGGACCGCGCCGCGCATGTAGTCGCTGAACGTCAGGAATGTGGCGTCGTAGGGGATGAACCCCCCGTGATACGCGATCCCGTTGGCGATGCCCCCCATCCCGTGCTCGCGTACCCCGAACCGGAGGTTCCGGCCGGGCTCCTCCGGGCTGAAGTTCGGGGCTCCCTTGATGTCCGTCAGGTTCGATTCCGACAGGTCCGCCGAGCCGCCGAACAGCTCCGGCACCGGCTCGGCCAGGGCCTGCATCGTCTCCTGCGAAGCGTTGCGCGTGGCGATCTCGGTGCCAGCGTCGTAGGTCTTGAGCTCGGCGTCCCAGCCGGGCCGCCGTCGACCGGCCACGCGCCGCAGGAACTCCTCCGCACGCGCCACGTCGGTCGCCCCGTACTTGGCCAGCCGCTCATTCCACTCGGTGACGAGCCGTTCGCCCGCCGGGACCGCCTCGCGGAAGATCGCCAGCGCCTCGGCCGGCACGTAGAACGTCTTGTCGGGGTCCCACCCGTAGGCCTCCTTGGTGAGGCGGACTTCGTCGGGACCGAGCGGCGCGCCGTGCGCCTTCTGTGAGTCCTGCTTGTTCGGGCTGCCGAAGCCGATGTGCGTCCGGACCGCGATCAGGCTCGGCCGGTCGTCGGCCTCGCGGGCCGTCTCGATCGCCGACTCGATGGCGGCGACGTCGTTGCCGTCGGCGACCCGCTGGGTGTGCCAGCCGTACGCCTCGAAGCGCTT
>JAXDKY010000431.1:0-7372 GCA_034666885.1 Chloroflexota bacterium | reverse complement strand
CCACCTTCACGCCCCGCCCGAGTTGCGGCCCGGTCCCACAGCCCCGCTGAACCGGAGCCGCCCCCGGCAGAGACCCGCGCCTCCGCCTTGTGCGGGGTCCTCATTGAGCGGTAACGATTGCAGAACCGCTACCAGCGTGGGATAGTCCGCGCGCGACGACCAACGGCGAGCGACACAGGGCGCTCCGGGTCGCTCGACCGCGCCACCCGATGCGAGGATCGCCAGCTTGTCTGACGTCATCCAGGGAACGGAGCACCGCCCGCTGATCGTCGGTCGGACGTTGTTCGACTACGCCGACGAGGTGTCGTCGGCGGTGCCCCAGTCCTGTCGCCGCACCGGGCGCTGCCGCGAGTGCGTCGTCGAGGTACGTGAGGGGCTCGAGGGTCTCTCGCAGCGGACCCTGCCGGAGGCGTACCTGAAGGGTGGCTTTCGCCTCGCCTGCCAGGCCACGATCGAGACCACGACGAGCGACATCGATTTCGCGATCATCCGCCGCCGGATGCGCATCCTCGAGGCGACCGAGGCGCCGGCTACCCGGCTGGATCCCGTGGTCACCGCGGACGACACCGCGGTGTTTTACGCGAAGCAGCCCATCGGACTCCGTATGAACCACGTCCTGGGGCTGGCGATCGACATCGGCACGACCACCGTCGTCTTCCGGATCATCGACCTGCTGACCGGCGCAGCGGTCGCGGGCGGCGCCCTCGAGAATCCGCAGCGGTTCGGCGGCAGCGACGTGATGAGCCGCATCTCCTACGAGAAGGATTTCCCGGGCGCGATGCGGCAGGCCGTGCGCCGGGCGCTCAACCACGCACTACGCGACCTGTACCGGGAGCACGGGATCGACCGACACGAGGTCTACGAGGCGATCGTCGTCGCCAACAGCACGATGCGCGACCTGTTCTTCGGCATCGACATCGGTCCGATCGGCGAGTTCCCGTACAAGTCGATCACCGAGGTCGCCATGCTGGCCGGCCGGAGCGACTCGACCTGGGTCCGCCGGCGCGGCCACGAGGTCGGGCTCCTGATGAACCCCTATGGGCGCGTGGTCGGCGCACCGGTCATCGCCAGTCATGTCGGTGGCGATACGGCGGCGGACCTCGTCGCGGTCGAATTCGCAACGGGCCAGGGCATCCGGATGCTCATCGACATCGGCACGAACACCGAGGTGGTGGTGACCGATGGGACGCGCTTCCTCGCGGCATCGTGTCCGGCAGGCCCCGCCTTCGAAGGGGGCCTGCTCCGCTTCGGGATGTCCGGCGCCGACGGAGCCATCGAGACGATCCAGCTCGAGGGCGACGAGTTCACCCTGGGCACGATCGGCGACGTCGACCCGGTCGGCATCTGCGGCTCGGGCCTCGTGGACGTCCTGGCCGAACTCCGGCGGGCACGCTGGATGAACGAGGAGGGTCGGTTCCGCGACGGCCTCGACGAGTTCCTCGTCGCGCCGGAACAGGGCATCACGTTCTCGCGGTCGGACGCGAGCCTGCTCGCCCAGGCGAAGGCCGCGAACGCGTGCGGCCAGAGGATCCTGCTGCGTCGTCTGGGCGTGACCGCCGACCAGGTCGATCGGGTCTATCTCGCGGGCGGGTTCGCCAACGCCGTCAACGTCCAGAATGCGATCGAGATCGGCCTGCTCGCGCCGGTCCCGGTCGACCGCGTCGTCCGCGTCGGCAACGCCGCGCTGCACGGTGCCGCCGGCCTGCTCCTGTCCAGGAGCCGGCGCGACGCACTCGACGCGCTCGTCGGGCGGATCGAGCACGTGGAACTGGAGACCGAGGACGACTTCTTCGAGTTGTTCGTCGATGGCTGCCGGTTCGTACCCATCGTCGCCTGACGCGCCGCCGCCCGTGCGCCCAATGGAGGATCGCTCGTTGTCCGTCCCGCCGCCCGTGCCCTTCATCATCATCGGCGAGAACATCCATACGAGCCGTGTCGTCCGCCGCGACGGCAACCGGATCGCCGAAACCGCGTCGGGCCAGGCGGCCGTGCGGGTCCCGCTCGAGGATGGCGAGGCGCTGCTGCCGGTCGCGCCGATCATCCAGGACTCGCGCGAGTTCCAGTCTGGCCGGGTCAAGCACGTGATGGCGGCGGTCCTGGAGGGGATGGCCGATGGCCCTGACGCCGCGATCGCCACCGCCTACGTGCGCTGGATGGCGGCGCGCCAGATCGCCGGCGGCGCAGCCTATCTCGACCTCAACGTCGACGAGGTCTCGCCCGATGTCGAGGATCGCCTGAAGGCGATGGCCTGGCTCGTCCGGGCGGTCGGCCCCGTGTCCAGCGTGCCGCTCTCGATCGATTCGTCCGACTCGTCGGTCATGACCGTCGGGCTCGAGCTTCTCGACCCGGGCTGGGCCGGGGGCGCGCCACCGATGCTGAACTCGGCGGCGGCCGACCGCGTCGACGTCCTCGGGATGGCGGCCGACCGGGGCTCGCCGGTCGTCCTGTCCTCGACGGGGGCGACGATGCCGACCGGCACCGAGGAGCGGATGGTCCGCGCGGTGGAGCTGATCGAGATGGCGGTGGCCCACGGTCTCGATCTCGCCGCGCTGCACGTGGACCCACTGGTCATCCCGATCGGGGTCGACCCGGACGGCGGGTCGGCGTACCTCGAGGCGGTCCGCCAGCTTCGGGCCCGCTATGGACCCGCCCTCCACATCACGAGCGGCGTGTCCAATGTGTCATTCGGGATGCCGGCTCGCCGGCTGATCAGCGACGTCTTCCTCGACCTGTGCGTGACGGCCGGCCAGGACAGCGGGATCGTCGACCCGGTCGCGGCGGACATCCACCGCGCCCTGGCGCCGGACCGCTCAGCCGCACACTACCGGCTCGCCGCGGACCTCCTGACCGGCACCGATGCCTTTGGGGTGGAGTTCATCGAGGCGTTTCGCGCCGGGCGCCTGGACGGGGCGACGACCACACCGCCCGTGGGATAGTCCGCGCCGCTGACTCGTCAGGCGACGTTGTCGGCCCGCGTCGCGCGGGCCTCGGCCACGAGACGCCGGGCGAGGATGACCGCCGAGCCGGCGTCGGGCGCCCAGCCGTCGGCGCCGATCGTCTCGGCGAACTCCTTGGTGACCGCCGCGCCGCCGACCATGACCGGGAGGCTCGGCAGGTCGTCCGCGGCCCGGACGGCTTCGATCACGCCACGCATCCCGCCCATCGTGGTCGTCAGCAGGGCGCTGATCCCGATGATGTCGGCCTTGTGCTCGCGCGCCGCGGCCATGAACTTGTCGACCGACACGTTGGTGCCCAGGTCGACGATCTCGAAGTTCGCCCCTTTGAGCATCATCCCGACGAGGTTCTTGCCGATGTCGTGGAGATCGCCCTTGATGGTGCCCATGACAGCGATGCTATCCGGCTTGTAGCCCGAGCCGATCAGGAGCGGTTCGAGCAGGGCTACCGCGGCCTTCATCGCGCGGGCACTGATGAGCATCTCGGGGACGTAGATCTCGTTGTCCTGGAAGCGCTGACCCACTACGCCCATCGCATCAGTCATCGCGTCGAGGACCGTCTTGGGAGGGATCTCCTCGTCGATCGCCTGCTGGGTCACTTCGACTGCGGTCTCGCGGTCGCCGACCTCGACAGCCGTCTGGAGTCGCTTCAGGTCCGCCATGCTGCGTCGTTCTCCTAGGTCGTGGGTCGTCAGGCTCAGCCGGGGTAGCCGGGGTACGTGCTGGTCGCGGGGTCGGGGCGGTGGACGACACCGTCGTCACCGCGATGCATCGCAGACCAGTCGCGCGCGGCGTGCGCGATCGCCATCAGGGGCTCCTTCTTGGTCACGAGCGGAACCGAGCCCTCGGGGGCGAGCCCGTCGACGCCCGCATCCATGAGGTCCCAACACGCCTTGTACACGTCCTCGGGTGTGCCCTGCCAGAGCAGGGTCGGATTGTTGAGGTTGCCCATCAGCGCCATCCGATCGCCGGCCATCGCGCGGGCTTCCCGGGCGTCGACCTGCGATTCGAAGTGGAAGACATCCCAGCCGGCCGCGGCGAAGAGGTGCACCCGATCGATGGTCTTGCCGCAGCAGTGGAAGATGCCGGGCCCGCCCATCTCCTGCGTGACGCGCTGGTGCATCTCGAGCAGGAAGTCGCGATACGTCTCGGCGCGGCACAGGTCGCCGGTGGTGTGGTCGGCCCACATCACGGCATCGGCACCGGCCTCGAATTGCGCCCGCGCGGACGCGATGCAGGCTGGCACGAAGGCGTCGAGATACCGCTTGATCTTGTCCGGATCGAGCATGACGTCCATCAGGAAGCTCTCGATCCCGACCATCTGGTAACCGACCGACCACGGGCCGTAGACCTTGCCGACGATGGCGACGTCCGGGTAGCGCTGGCGGAGCAGCTTGATGGCGCCGGTGACCGCGGCCATGGTCGGCCGCTCGACGAAGTCGTCGGGGATCTTGACCTGGTCTGGCTCCTCGATCGTGAACCGTGACGGCGACGGCCAGTTGTCCTTTTCGGCCCACTCGGTCTCGCCGCCGAGCGCATCCGACTCGAGCTGCGAATGGAACACCGGCATGATCGTGTCCATCCCGAACACGTCGTGCGCCGTCGCCGCGAGGCGGGCCATCAATTCGGCATCCAGATGCGCCTCGGGGAACGGCGCATTGACCAGGTCCATCATCTCGACCGTCACGACCGAACTGAGCGTGCAGGCCGGGATCTTGTCGACGTGGCCTCGATAGACCGCCGAGAGGAAGCGCCGTCGTGGCGTCATCCATTCGCCCTTCAGGGGGCTGGTGACTTCAGCGAGCATCGCGGGACTCCATGACGTTCTGGTTCGTTCGCGCAGCGGTGGCGATCATGAAAGGGTCTTTACCCGCTCGGCCGCCTCGCTGCGCGCGCTGCGATACGCGGCCTCGAGGATCTCGACCGTGCGGGCGCCGAGCTCGGCTGGTGAATTGTTGTCGAACGGGCGGCCGGCGCCAGCCTCGACGAGCGCATCGATCGGTCCCGTGCAGTCGTACAGCCCGGCGTCCGCATCGAGCGGGACCCGGACGTCGTCCGACGGCGAGCGATAGCGCCACAGGACGTTGTCGCGCAGGTCGAGATGGAACATGCCCTTCGAGCCGACCACGCGGACCTCGACGGCATGGCGGTTGTTCGCGCCACCGAGGTGACTGGAGGCGCCACTGATCGTGCCGATCGCGCCATTCGTGTACCGGATGGATACCGCGTCGTGGAGCTCGACCTTCGCGTCCAGCGGGGCGGACATGAAGGCGAAGACGTCCTGCCCGCGCAGCTCGGTCAGCCAGAGCGCGACGCCGAGCAGGTGAGTCAGCTGGGCCTGCCCGTAGCCGCCGCCGGACGTCTCGGGGCGGGACCAGGTGTCCGGCTGCGGGATGGATTCGGGCGAGGCACCGGGATAGTCGCCCGTCTCGGACAGCAGTTCTCGGGTCACGGAGTCCATGTGCAAGGCGACGTGCTCGATCTCGCCCACGCCTCCGTCCTCGTGCATCATCCGATGCGCATCGATGACCATCGGCCGGTAATTCCAGCCGTAGGACAGGATCAGGTGGTTCCCCGTTCGGCGCGCCGTCTCGTCGAGGTCCCAGGCATGCACGGGGTCGATCGTGAAGGGCTTCTCGCACATGACCTGCGCGCCCGCCTCGAGCGCGGCCTTGCTCTGCTCCCAGTGGTAGCCCGGCGGGCTCCCGATCACGACGATGTCCGGCTTCTCGGCGATGACGTCGTGCCAGTCCGTCGAGGCCTTGGCGAAGCCCCATTCCGCCTGGATCCGGGAGAGCAGGACCGGATCGCGCCGGTTGACGATGACGAACTCGACCTCGTCCCGGTGCTTGGCCAGGTTCGGCAGATGGGACCCAAGCGTCCACGACCCGGCACCGATGACGCCGAGGCGGAGCTTCGCCATCGATCTGGACTCCTTTCGCAGGCCCGTCAGGGCCTCGATCCGGATTGACGCAGGAGAAGGGCGACCCTACGATGACCGCCGGGTGGAAACGAGTCTGGAAATGATATCAGACGCGATTCACGCTTGGATCCGCAACCAGTCCCGGCCGCCCGGAGGGCGCTGTCGGGCTCGCCGAGCCGAGGTCTCGTCCGGCACCGCTCATCCGACGAGTGACAGACGGACGGGTCGATCGCGCAGCCATCTCCCGAAAGGAGCCTGTCCCTCGTGAGCAAGGTCCAGACGGTCGAAGCCATCCCCGTGAGCTACCCGGAGCCGAACGACTACGACGCGCTCCGGCACCTCTGCCTGGTCAAGATCACGACCGATGACGGGGTCGTGGGCTGGGGCGAGTCCATCACGCAGTTCCCGGAGGCGAACTTCGCGGTCAAGGCCATCATCGAGGGCATGGCGGAACGGGTGGTGGGCAGGGACCCGCTCGACAATATCGCGATCTGGCACTCGATCCGTGACCAGATGTGGTGGTACGGCTACAACGGTGGGATCGCGAGCTACGCCGTGGCCGCCATTGACATCGCCCTCTGGGATATCAAGGGCAAGCTCCTGGGGGTGCCGGTCGTCCAGCTCCTGGGCGGGGCGGTCCACGAGAAGCTTCCTGCGGTCGCCTCGAGCCACGCCCACTACGATGACATCGACCGGATGGTCGAGGAGGCCCAGGAGTGGGTCGCTCCCGGGATGCATGGCCTCAAGGTCGGATTCGGCAAGCGGGGCAACGCCCGGCTCGGTTACGAGCACGATCGGGACGTCGAGTACATCCGCAAGATGCGCGAGGGCCTCGGGCCCGACCAGATGATCATGATCGACTGCGGCTGGAACGTGAAATGGGACGTGATGACGGCCGTCCGGCGCGTCCAGGCGTTCGATGAGTACGACCTCCATTGGATCGAGGAACCGCTCGGCGCCTGGGATCCCGAGGGCTACGCGAATCTGCGCTCGAAGACGACCTCGCTCATCGCCTACGGCGAGAAGGAGTGGAACGTCGAGGGCTTCGAGCGGGTTCTCGGCACCGGGACCGTGGACGTCGTCGGGATCGATCCGGGGCGGGCCGAGGGCATCACCGGGTTCAAGCGCGCCGTGGAACGGATCGAGTTCTATCGGCGGCAGGCGAACGCGCACTGCTGGTCGTCGGCGATCGTGACCGCCGCCAGCCTGGCGATGAGCTTCAGCTCGCCCGCCTTCAAGCTGATCGAGGTCAAGCCGCTGCGCAACCCGATGCAGCACGAACTGGTGCCGGAGCCCATCGAGCACCGTGATGGCTGGTTCTATCCACCCACCAAGCCGGGCCTCGGGATCGAGGTCCTCGACGAGGTCGTGGACCGCTACCGCAGCGAGAAGGTGCTCGGCGTCTGACCGGGCGCGACGAAGGAGGACGAGCGATGACATGGAGCGTCGGTGCCGGGCTCGACGGTCGCGGCGTGATCCTGACCGGCGCGACCGG
>JAXDKY010000430.1:0-2738 GCA_034666885.1 Chloroflexota bacterium | reverse complement strand
TCGGCGAGATCGCGCGCGGCCTTGAGAACCTCGAGTTCGCGACCGGCATCCCGAACCTGCTCAAGGGCGGCTACTCGGAGCAGGTCTCGACCGGCGTGGACGTCTACCAGATCCGCCAGCCGCTGGGCGTCGTTGCCGGTATCACCCCGTTCAACTTCCCGGCCATGGTCCCGATGTGGATGTTCGGCACCGCCATCGCCGCCGGCAACACGTTCATCCTCAAGCCGTCCGAAAAGGACCCGTCGGCCGCCAACTTCATGGCCGAGCTGCTCCACGAGGCCGGCGTCCCGGATGGCGTCTTCAACGTCGTGCATGGCGACAAGGTCGCGGTCGATGCCATCCTCGAGCACCCGGACATCGCGGCGGTCTCGTTCGTCGGCTCGACGCCGATCGCCCGATACATCTACGAGACCGGGACCCGGAACGGGAAGCGCGTCCAGGCGCTCGGTGGGGCGAAGAACCACATGATCGTCCTGCCCGATGCCGAGATGGGCCCGCTCGTCACGCGCGAGCACCGCGACAAGGTCGCGAGCTACCTCGACTCGGGGCCGGCCCAGGGCGCCGACCTCGTCGTCGACGGCCGCCAGCACGTGCTCTACCAGGAGGGCAAGGGCTTCTTCCTGGGCGCGTCCCTGCTCGACCGCGTCAGCCCCGAGATGGAGTGCTATCGCAACGAGATCTTCGGGCCGGTGCTCGAGGTCGTCCGCGTGCCGACCTACACCGAGGCCGTCACGCTCATCAACGACAACCCATACGGCAACGGGACGGCGATCTTCACCCGCGATGGTGGGGCAGCGCGCCAGTTCCAGTTCGAGGTGAATGCCGGGATGGTCGGCATCAACGTGCCGATCCCGGTGCCGGTCGCCTATTACAGCTTCGGTGGCTGGAAGGCGTCGTTGTTCGGGGACCTGCACATGTACGGCCCCGAAGGGATCCAGTTCTACACGCGGGCCAAGATCGTGACCTCGCGCTGGCCGGACCCGGGGACGTCGAAGGTCGATCTGGGCTTCCCGCGAACACGCTGACCGGCCGGCTCGCGGCGGCCGGCTGATCTCCTCAGCGGCCCTGATCCAGGATCGGCCGTAACAGCTCGGCGATGTCCATCTCGTAGGCGCCGCGCTCGACGCGCGCGAGCACGATGGTGTCGATCTTCGGTAGCAGGGCGGCGACCTCGGGATGGTCGCGCAGATCGCCCGCGTGGATCCAGATCGTCCGCTCGAACCATGGCACGATCCGCGAACGGTTGATGTTGAAGAAGCTGTCGTAGACGACGAGCGTGGTGCCCGGCACGACTTTGGCTGATGGGTCGGTCGTGTACACGCCGATATCGCTGGCGTTGGTGAGCTCGAACGGCGTGGCCACGACCGAGTGCTCGACAGTGACCGTCGGGCGGACGATGTAGCGCGGTACGTTCGCGTAGCGCGGTAGGCCCATCAGGCGGGCGAGCTCCAACGAGAAGCGGGTCGTGCCATCGACCGTGATCTCGGCCGGGTCCCAGACGTCGGGTGCGAGCGACTCGACGATCGCACCGATCGCGGGCATGGCCGTCGTCGGGGTCCAATGCGAGTCCTGGGTGAAATAGAGCGGCGGCGAATCGGGCGCCGCCGCGTCTCTTTCTGCCAGGACCACGCTCCAGAGGTCCACGCTGACGTCGGGCCGCGCGGCCATCCCCGCGCGAACGTCGTCACGCATGGCGTCCGTGCACGGCGTCGGCAGCGGCGGGTCCGGGCTCACCCGGTCCGGGTAGACCGTGTGCTTGTCGGGCGCGATCGCGAACCGGACCCGGATCCCGGCCTGGCTCGCTCGGCTCGCGACGTCGTCCAGCTGGCGCAGCAGCTCGGCGGCCCCGACCGGACAGCGGGGCTGCAGCTCGCCGCGGAAGAACAGCCAGTCGCCGCGGCCCACGACCACCTGCGGATCGGTCGATCCGCGCAGCAGTTCGTAGTCGAGCGTCGCGTACGCGCCGAGCGCGATGTCCCGGCCGGGCAGGTCCCGGGCCACGCGATCCTCGATGGCCTTGTAGGTGGCCGGGTCGGCGAGCGCCGCGGCATCCAGCCTCGGGATCGGGACAGCCGCTCGATTCTCGAGTTCGGGTGGCCGGATGCCGGCGACCAGCGCCACGCCCGGAAGCACCAGGACGGCGACGAAGGCCACGGCGACGATGCGGTCCCAGCGGGACGCCAGCGGTCGCAATCGGTCCGCCATCAGAACTGGAAGTACAGGAACGGGCTGAAGCCGGCTGCGACGAGGAACACGAGCGAGGCCGGAAAGACCGCGCCGACCGCGGCCAGACGCAGCAAGCGCGTCGCCGGGGTGGCGTCGCGCTCCAGCCGGACCCCGGTCACCCAGTCGCGCGGCAGGAGGACGCTCGACACGCCGATCAGCAGCGCGATCGCCGCGAGCGGATCCAGCGCGAATGCCACGTCCGGGGTCAGGCCACCGCCCGGCCGCAGGAGGGCGCCCATGAACCCGAGCGCGTACGGCAGGTCCGGCGAGCGGAACAGGATCCAAGCGAAGAGGACCAGGCCGACCGTGCGAACCCGCCCAAGCAGCTGGCGTCCGCTGGTGGCGTCGTCACCGCGACCGACGCCGGTCGCCCGCTCGACCAGCAGCATCACGCCGTGGAACGCGCCCCACAGCACGAAGGTCCAGGCCGCGCCATGCCATAACCCGACGATGAGGAAGACGATCACGAGGTTCCGGTACGTCCGCCACGACGACCCGCGATTGCCGCCGAG
>JAXDKY010000429.1:0-5889 GCA_034666885.1 Chloroflexota bacterium | reverse complement strand
GCGACTCGGCGATGGTGGGGCTGCGACACGACTGGTCCCCGCTGCTGGCCGTCCTGGTCGTCCAGTCTAGCCAATGCTCCCGCCCGGGGCCGGCGAATGGACCGTCACGTCGTCAAGGCCGCGCTTCGCGAGCGCCTCCCGGAGCTGCTCCGGCGTCCCGGCCAAGAGGGGGAACGTGCCGTAGTGGATCGGCAGGACGTCCTTGACGCCGAGGAGCTCGACCGCCAGCGCCGCCCCGCTCGGATCCATCGTGAAATGCCCACCGATCGGCAGGATCGCGATGTCCGGCCGATGGAGCTCGCGGATGAGCGACATGTCACCGAATGCCTGTGTGTCCCCGGCGTGGTAGACCCGGTAGCCGTCTTCCAGCTCGACGACGAACCCGACCGGCTCGCCGAGGTAGAGGGTCGTCTCGCCACCGGCGTTCCAGTCGCCGGCCGAATGATCGGCGCCGGTCATCGTCACGTGCAGGCCCGCGGCTTCGACCGTTCCGCCCTTGTTCATGCCCGTCGTGGCCTCGTTGCCGCCCGGCAACCGACGGGCCAGCCACAGGCTCATCTCGTGGATGCACGGCCATGCCGGCCGGAGCCGGCTCGCCAGCGCGATCGCGTCGCCCATGTGGTCGCCGTGCCCGTGGGTCACGAGCAGGAGGTCGCATCGGTCGACCGCATCGGCCGCCATCGGGCTCGACGGGTTTCCGAACCACGGATCGATGAGGATGGTCCTCCCGCCTCCCGTGTCGATGCGGATGCAAGCGTGGCCGTACCAGGTGATCGTGGTGCCGGCTGGCAGTCCCATGGCGATACCTCCTCTGTCGGTGTCGATGCTAACGACGCGGCTACACTCGCGCCGTGCCCGCCGTGCAGATCGCCCAGAACCTGGCGTTCATCAACTGGACCGTCCTGACGGGCCTCGCCCTGGGCACCTACGCCGCGGTGATCCTGCTCCGTCGGCGGTCCACGGCAACCCGGGGCTACCTCGGGTTCGCGACTGCCTGCGCCGTCGGTTTCGGGCTGCTGGCGTGGCTGAGCGACGGCGCCCTGCCGGCTTCGCTCGGGACCTCACCGGTGGCGCTCGACCCAAGCTGGGATGGGCTCCGCCGCACGGCCTTGCTGGCGTTCTGCGTGCTGGCCGCGGTGGCGCTCCTCGCGCGCCGCGTCCGCCCGAGCGTGGCCGGCCCGCTGGACCTGCTGGCCGTGACGAGCGCCGTCCTGACGATCGTCGCTGGCGCCCTGGGCTGGGGTGGCGGCGGGCTCGGCACGCTCGGGCTGCTAGTGGAGCTGGCGGCGCTTTCGGCGGCGACCGGTGGCGTCTTCGCGGCGATGATCCTGGGGCACTGGTACCTGGTCACCCCGAAGCTCCCGGAAGCACCGCTCATCCTGCTCTCGCGGGCCTTGCTGGCCGTCGTCGGCGTGCAATTGCTCCTCTTCGTTGCCTGGGTCGCGACCGGCGCCGGACCGGCCGACGGCGCGCCGTTCAGTGCCCTGACCGGCGAATGGGCGCTGTTCGTCTGGCTGCGGCTGATCGTCGGTCTCGTCTTCCCGCTCATCGTCTGCTGGGCGGCGGTCAAGACGGCCCAGACCCGCTCGATGGAGTCCGCGACCGGGCTCCTGTACATCAACGTCGGCACGATCGCGGCCGGCACGATCCTCGCGGCCGGCCTGTATTTCGGCGCCGGCCTGCTGGTATGAACGGAGCTTCCGACCGATGAAGGATGACCGCGACTGGGTGCCCGACGCCACCGACCTCGACTGGATCGAATCGATCAGCGCTCCGCTGCCGCCCGGACTGGCCGCCATCGAGGCCGCCGCCGAGCCACTCGATGTCCCGATCGTCGATCGCCACAGCGGGCGCGTGCTGTCGGTGCTCGCCGGCGACCGGCGCCGGATCGTGGAAGTCGGTACCGCGTATGGCTATTCCACCGCATGGATGGCCCTCGGCCAGCCCGCCGACGGCACGATCGTCACCATCGACCCCGATCGCGAACGGACCGACCTCGCCCGCGGCTGGTGGCGGCAGGCCGGGATCGCGGACGAGCGCATCTCGGTCGTCAGCGCCAAGGCGCTCGAGGCCTTCGCCGCCCGCGAGCCAGCGCTCGATGGCCCGTTCGACCTGGCGTTCATCGACGCTCTCAAGCCGGAGTACGAGGCCTACCTGGACGCGCTGATCGATGGGCGGCTCGCACCCCGCGCCCTCGTCGTCGCCGACAACGTCCTGTGGAGCGGCCGCGTCTCGGGGTCGCGACCGGCCGCGGCCAACGACACCAGCACGGCGGCCCTGCGCCGGTTCTGCGAGCGCGTGCTCGGTGATGCCCGATTCCGCTCGTCGATCCTGCCGCTCGGTGACGGGCTGCTCGTCGCCACGTGGCTCGGCTGAGCGCGATGCGCGTCCGCGTCCGCCTCTTCGCGACGCAGCGCGAGCTCGCTGGCACCCGCGAGGTGGGCCTCGACCTGGGCGATGGCGCGACGGTGGCCGACGCGTGGGATGCGCTCGTGACGCGCTATCCGGCGCTCGCGCCGGGCCGCGACTTCGTTCGCTTCGCGCGCAACGGCGCCTATGCGGATGCGGCGACGAGCCTCGCGGAAGGGGACGAGGTGGCGATGATCCCGCCGGTCTCGGGCGGCAACGGGACCGACGAAGGCGGCGGGAGGCCCGCCTCGGTGCGCATTCTCGAGCTCCGTGACGCCCCGTTCGACGCCACGATCCTCGCCGAGCTGACCGACCGCCTCGCCACCGCCGAAGACGGCGCCGTCGTCGGCTTCCTCGGGCGGACGCGGGCGACACCCGGTACCCCCGCACCGGGCCAGGGGATCGAGGCCGCCCGCCACGCCGGCCGCGCCGTCGAGTCGCTCGATTACGAGGCGCACGAATCGATGGCACTCGGCGTCCTCGGCGAGATCGCCGACGAGATCGCCGCGCGCTTCGGCGTCGAGCGGCTGGCGATCGTCCACCGGATCGGCGCGGTGCCGCTCGGCGAGACATCGATCGCGGTGGTGGCCGTGGCGCCGCACCGGGACGCCGCCTTCGGCGCCGCGCGCTACGCCATCGATGAGACCAAGGCCCGGGCGCCGATCTGGAAAGCCGAGTACTTCGCCGACGGCCACGTCTGGATCGGCGACCCGGCGCGCACCGGAGCCGAGGCCGGTTCATGAGGCGCGCCGGTGGCTGACCGCGCGCCCCTATCATCGCCCTCGTGACCCGAAAGACGGCCGCGCTCGACGCGATCGACCGCCTGTCCGAGCGCGCCGAGACCCTCGCCGGGTCGTGGGGCGCTCGCGCCCGTGCCTCCACGACGCTGGGGCAGGAGCGCGCGCTGCTCCGGCTGTTCGGGGTCACCGGGGTGGACCGATCGGGGCGGCCCTTGGCCGGGACAGCCGTGGACCGTTGGCTCGCCAGTGCGCAGGAGGGGCTGGGCGGCGGGATCGCGCTGCCGTTCGCGATGGCGCTCCTCGAGTACGACATCGAGCCGCAACAGCTCGCGATGGACGTGGCCTCGGGCGCCATCGATCTCGCGCTCGAGGCGGAACTGCTGCGGGAGCCGGATCGCCGGGCCGTCGCCGAGGCCGAGGCGAGGCGTCTCGCGGGCGCGGCCATCGACCGCATGGACAGCGACCGCGTGGCGCGTCGCGAGCTCCTCGACCTGCTCGGCGAGGCGCGACTCCCGTGGCTGGGGACGACCGTCTCCGAGCCCGACCTCGATGGCGCCCTCGACGAGGTGGCCGACCTCGCCGCCGCCGGCTACGACCTGCTGCGGGTGGAGGTCCCGATCGGGCGCGAGATGGCGGATCGCCTGCACGATGCGGGCCTGGACGTGCCGGAATGGCACCCGCGCGACCCGGCTGCGTTCCGACTCGCGAACTCGAGCAGCGGGTCGGCCGCGGCAGCGAAGGCGGGTGAGATCGACGAGCTCGAGATGATCGAGCAGGCGCCGTCGGGCAGCCAGCGAGCTCTCGCCCGTCTGCGGCGGATCGCCGATGGCGTCGCCGCAGAACGTCGCGGCTATGTCCGTCTCGCGATGGCGATCCCGCCGCTCGGGGTACCGGAGGGCGCGGTGGTCGCCGCCTTCGAGCGGGTCGATCTCGTGGAGGCCGATCCCGTCGCCGAGATCGTCGCGGGCGGCGTCGATCCGGATCGCTCGCTCGCCGATCACGCCTTTGCGCGGCGGCTGCATCGCCGGGCGGACACCTTCGTCTCGATCGGGCCGGGCCCGCTGGTCGTGGCGCCGGATCTCGCCTCAGGCGTGCCCTCGGACGTGGCCACGCGGTCGGGTCGGGCGCTGGCGTTGCAACTGGTCGGGGTGGCACTGGCGCGCGCCGACGGCATCGCCGCCGACCGGATCGTCGTCGGCGCCTATCCGTCCTGGCTGGCCGAGGAGGCGGCCGCGACGGCACGCGTCGTCGCCGAGGTCGTCGTCCGCCGCCACGTATTCCCCGCTCAGCTGATGCGGTTCGACGAGCCGCCGGGTCGGCAGTCGGAGTCCCGGGCCGCAACAGCCTGGCCGTATGTCATGGCCGCCGGGCTCGCCAGGGCGGGCAAGAACGCCATCGTCATGCGCCGGCCGCACGCGGACCCGGGCCGGGCGGCATCCGAGGGGCGCGCCGCTGCGGTGACGGCGGCGGAGCTGGCCGAGATCTCGACCGCCGGGCCGTTGCTCGGCGCCGCCGAGGCGCACGCCTCGGCGATGGTGGCGGCCGCGATGTCCACGCTCGAACGCCTCGCCGACCTCGGTTGGCGAGCCGTCGTCGGCGAGCCGCCCCGGCGCAGCGACCATACCGGCGCCCGCGGGACGCGCAGCGCCATCGGCGGCGAGGCCGTGGCCGAGCGGACCGAACCGTTCGATCCGCTCGCCGGGCTCGACGCTGGTCGCTGAGTCGTTCGCCCGGGTCGCCGAGGTCGGTCCGGGCGGCTGAAGGTCGGCCTAGGAGGGTCGCCCCTTCGGTCAGGTCGTTTCGGGGCCACGCTCCGGGGTCGAGGACGTGCGCGAGGCGTTCGGTCGCGAGGGCGCCGGGGCCCGCGTGGTCGACGAGGACGCGTCGGGAGCGTTCGCCGCTTCCATCACCTTCTCGGTCGCGCTGCTCATGCCCTCGTACCAGTCCTGCGTGATCCGCGCCGCGACGTCCCGTCCGCCCAGGCCGAAGGCCAGCCCGAAGGCGAGCGAGATAGAGGCGACGATGCCGATGAACAGGATGTTGATCAGGTCGGCGGCGATGCCGAGCTGGTTGATGGCCACGAGGACCGCGAACGCGACGATGGCGATCTCGGCGATGCGGCCGAGGAGCGGCGCGTTAGTGAACCCCATGCGGCTGCCGCCGACCTCGATGGCGCCACGGACGAAGCGCGCGAGGAGCGGGGCCACCAGGAGGATGACCGCAGCCACGATCAGGTTGGGGATCCACAGGAGGACGTCATTGAGCAGGACGCTGACTTGGGTCAGGCCGAGCACGTTCGCGGCGGCGACGAGGAAGATGAAGCGGACGATCCACTTCACGATCTCGGCCGCGACGACGCTCGGCTGGAAGGCGGTCGATCGAGTGCCGTACACGGCGCCGCCGTGCTCGGCGAACAGCCGGTCGACCCCACCCCGCTCGAGCACCTCGCGCACGAGGCGCGCCAGGACATTCGAGATGATCCAGCCGATGATGATGATCAGCAGGGCCCCGATCACCTGCGGGATCGCGTTCAGGAACGAGTTCAGGGCGTTCGTGAGCGACAGGAACACCGCATCGCCCCAGTTCGTGACTCCGGACATCGCGTCCTCCCTCGAATCGGGCATCGGCCGGTCGGCCATGCAGACGGCGAGCGTGCGCCGCTGTGGGCTGCAGCCGTGGCGGCGGGCGTCCCGGTCACGGTAACAGGGCCGTTACGGCCCTGCGCGTGGATCCTTGCAGG
>JAXDKY010000428.1:0-7462 GCA_034666885.1 Chloroflexota bacterium | reverse complement strand
TCGTGCCGCCGACGCCGCCGGCTGGGATTCGGTCTGGACGTGGGACCACCTCCTGGCGATCTTCGGGCCGTGGGAACAGCCGGTCTTCGAGGGCTGGACGGCGATGTCGGCGCTGGCGGCGGTCACGACGCGGGTCCGCCTCGGGTTGATGGTCGGCGCGAACACGTTTCGCAACCCGGGTCTCATCGCCAAGATGGCAACGACGCTCGACCACATCTCGGACGGCCGGGCGATCGTCGGGCTCGGCGGGGCGTGGTTCGATCGGGAGCACGAGGCCTTTGGCATCGAGTTCGGCGCAAGGCCCGGCGAGCGGCTCGACTGGCTGGACGAATCGGTGATGCTGATCCGGCGGCTGCTCGACGGCGAACGCTTCGACCACACGGGACCCAGGTACGCGTTCCGCGACGCGCTTTCCCAGCCGCGACCGATCCAGGCGAAGGTGCCGATCCTTATCGGCGGTTCCGGCCGGCGCAAGACGCTGCGGATCGTGGCGCAGCGGGCCGATGCGTGGAACACGGCCGGCACCCTCGACGAGGTCCGCGACGCGCTCGACGCGCTGACCGGGCACGCCGACGCCGTCGGGCGGGACCTGTCGACCCTCGAGATGACCGTCAGCTTCCCGGTCGTCCTGCGTGACACCGCGGCCGCCGCCAAGGCCCGGATGGACGAGTTGCTGGCGCACAACCAGGTCGAGCACATGGGCGCGGGCCCGCACCTGGCCGGTTCGCCCGAGGAAGTCGCCGACGCGATCCGGCCCTACCGGGACCTGGGCTTTGCAACGGTCATCGTGCGGATGCCGGCGCCGTACGACGAGGAGACGACGGCGCGGATCGGCGAGGTCGCGGAGCGGCTGGCCGGATGAAGGTCGTCGAGCTCGCCGGGGGCGTCGGCGGCGCCAAGCTTGCCGAGGGCCTCGCGGCCCACCTGGGCGCGGATCTGACGGTGGTCGTCAACACGGGCGACGATCTCGAGCTGCACGGCCTGGCCATCTGGCCCGACCACGACACGGTCGCCTACACGCTGGCCGGGCTGGACGACGAGATCCGTGGCTGGGGCCTGCGCGACGAGACGTGGTCCGTGATGGATGGCTTGACCGCATTGGGGGACGACCCATGGTTTCGCCTCGGGGACCGCGACCTCGCTACGCACCTGTGGCGGACCGGTCGCCTGCGCGCTGGCGCTCGACCCACCGACGTCGCCTTCGAGCTCCGGGAGC
The DNA here is from genome assembly GCA_034666885.1 of Chloroflexota bacterium. Lineage (GTDB taxonomy): Bacteria > Chloroflexota > Limnocylindria > Limnocylindrales > CSP1-4 > SPCO01. The sequence goes on along the minus strand of JAXDKY010000428.1, from coordinate 6,246 downwards.
GGCTCGGGTTCGCGGCGACGATCCTGCCGATGGCCGACGAGCCGGTGCGTACCGAGGTCCTGACCGACGACGGCTGGCTCGAGTTCCAGGAGTACTTCGTCCATCGCCACCAGGAACCGGAGGTCCGCGAGGTCCGCTTTCGCGGCATCGAGGCGGCCCGTCCGACGCCCGAGGTCCTCGCCGCCATCGAAGCGGCGGACATCGTGGTCATCGCGCCGTCCAACCCGATCGTGTCGGTCGGGCCGATCCTCGCGGTCCCGGGCGTGGCGGACGCGCTGGCCGGCGCGCGCGGCCGGGACGTACCGGTCATCGCGGTCAGCGGGATCATCGGTGGCAAGGCGCTCAAGGGTCCGGCGGATCGGATGCTCGCCTCGCTCGGCCACGAGTCGAGCGCCCTCGGCGTCGCACGGCTGTATGCCGAGGTCGCCACGGCGTTCGTGGTCGACGCGACGGACGCGGATTCCGCTCGATCCATCGCCGATCTCGGGCTGATCCCGATCGTCGCGGACACGATCATGACCGACGATGCGGCGCGCGCGCGGGTGGCCGCCGAGGTCCTGCGGGCCGCAGGCGCGGCCATCGCGTGAGCCCGGATCGCCCGACAACGGTCGTCTTCGCCATCGTCCCCGTCGGCGCACTGGACGGTGGCAAGTCGCGACTCGGCGACGTCCTCGATGCCGAGGAGCGTCACGACCTCGTCCTGCGCCTGGCCGATACCACGATCCGGTCCGCCGTCGCGACGCCCGGCATCGAGGAGACCATCGTCATCACGCCCGACGACACGGTCCGCGCGCTCGCGCTCGTCGCCGGAGCCCGGCCGATCCGGCAGCGGAGCCGCGGCCTGAACGCGGGGCTGCGCGAGGCTCGCGCCGAGGCCATCGCCGGCGGCGCATCGGCCGTGCTCATCCTCCCGATCGACCTGCCACGCGTCACGCCCGCGGCCCTCACAGCGATCATCGCGACCCTGCGCGACGATCCGGGCCCGCTCGTCGCGATCGTGCCGGACCAGCTGCGACGAGGCACCAACGCGCTCCTGTTGGCCCCGCCCGACGTCATCGATGTCCATTTCGGCGGCGACAGCCGCGCGGCGCATGTCGCGGCGGCCGCGGCGGCGGGCGCCCGGGTGGTCGAGCTCGATGGGCCGCTTCGCCAGGACCTCGACACGGCCGACGACCTGCTCGCGACCCAGGTCGAGGGCGGGAGCCCGATCGGTGGCTGACCGGGTCGAGGCCATCGCCATCGAGGGGTTGGGCGAGATCGTGCCCGGCGACGACCTGCCGACGCTCATCGCCGACGCGCTCGCCGGGGCCAGCGGCGTCGACACGCTGCGCGACGACGACGTGCTGGTCGTGACCCAGAAGATCGTCTCGAAGGCCGAGGGCGCGATCGTCGATCTCACAACGGTCGAGCCGAGCCCGGTCGCCACCGAGTTCGCTCGACGCTACGACCGGGACGCCCGCCAGGTCGAGGTCGTGTTGCGCGAGGCCAGACGCGTCGTCCGCATGGCGAACGGCGTGATCATCACCGAGACGCAGCATGGCTTCGTGTGCGCCAACGGCGGGATCGACGCCTCGAACGTCGGTCCGGCGTCGGGGTCGATCGTCACGCTCCTGCCGCGCGACCCGGACGCCTCCGCCGACCGGATCCGGGCCGCGATCCGCGCCCGCCTGGACCACGACCTGCCGGTCATCGTGTCGGACAGCTTCGGCCGGCCGTGGCGATTCGGCATCGTGGATGTCGCCATCGGCGTGTCCGGCCTGATCCCGCTCGACGACCTGCGCGGCGAGCCCGACGCCGACGGGCGGATCATGCGCTCGACCGTGCGCGCGGTGGCCGACGAGCTGGCATCGGCCGCCGAGCTGGTGCTGGGCAAGACCGCCCGTCGACCGCTGGCCCTGGTCCGCGGCGCCGCCTTCCGCCGGGGTGAGGGCCGGATCGTCGATGCGCTGATCCCCGCGAAGATGGATCTCTTCCGCTAGGACGTGACGCTTGCGCTAGGCTGGCCGACATGAAGCTCGGCCTGCAGATCCCTTCCTTCACCTGGCCTGGTGGGACGGCGGCGATCGGGCCGACCCTGGGGCGGGTCGTGCGCGACGCCGACGACGCCGGGTTCGACTCGATCTGGGTGATGGACCACTTCTTCCAGATCCGCGGCGTGGGGGCGGTCGAGGAGCCCATGCTCGAGGGTTGGACCACCCTCGGGTTCATGGCGGCCAACTCGAGCCGGGCCCGCCTCGGCCTGATGGTCGGCGGCGTGCACTACCGCTATCCCGGGCTCTGGATCAAGGCCGCGACGACCCTCGATGTGCTGTCCGGCGGGCGCGCGTGGCTCGGGATCGGCGCCGCCTGGAACGAGCAGGAGTCGCGCGGGCTCGGCTTCCCCTTCCCGCCACTCGGCGAGCGCTTCGAGCAGCTCGAGGACACCCTGCGGATGGCCCACGGCATGTGGACCGGCGAGCGCGGATCGGAGGGGGCGCTGGACGGCCACCACCTGCATGCGTCGCACCTCCTCAACTCCCCGCAGTCGATCACGCGGCCACGGCCCCCGATCATGATCGGCGGCGGCGGCGAGAAGAAGACTTTGCGGCTCGTGGCGCAATACGCGGACGCCTGCAATGTCTTCGGGTCGCCCGAGATGATCGCGCGCAAGTACCGCATCCTCGACGAGCATTGCGCGGCGGTCGGGCGCGACCCCGCCGAGATCGAGCGCTCGACCCTGCAGGGCGTCAACCTGACGTCGGACGGCGGCCGTCACGGCGAGTCCGCGGACCAGATCATCGACCGCTTCGGCGAGCTCTCGGACGCCGGCGCGGACACCGTCATCTTCAGCATCCCCGACGTCCACGACCCCGATCGGATCGCGCGGCTGGCCGAGGTCATGCCCGCCCTGAAGGCCCTGTAAGCGGCTTCGCGGCACGCAGTCGAATACTCTAGGGGGGTATCGCAAAGGTGCTACGATATCGGTCATGAAAGACAACGAACCGTTCGGCGGCCTCGCCATCGATTTCAGCGGGGACACCGGTAGCGCCCTGGCGAACGCGGCGCCGATCGCCATCGCGCCAGACGCTCCGACGACCGCCACAGGCGGGCCGACGACGGTCGCGAGCGGCGAGGGACGGGTCGACACGAAGCTGCTCATCGTCGGCTCCGGGCCCGCCGGCCTGACCGCGGCGATCTACGCCGCTCGCGCGAACCTGGAGCCGGTGGTCCTGGCCGGTTCCGCGCCCGGCGGCCAGCTGATGCTGACCAGCGACGTCGAGAACTATCCCGGCTTCCCGGACGGCATCCAGGGCCCCGACCTGATGGCCGCGATGCGCGCCCAGGCGGAACGCTTCGGCTCGCGCCTCGTGGACGTCGACATCGACCGCGTGGACCTGTCCGAGCGACCGTTCCGCGTCTGGGCCCGTGGCACGGAATATCGCGCCCAGTCCCTCATCATCGCGACCGGCGCCTCAGCGCTGTGGCTCGGGCTCGAGAGCGAGACACGGCTGCGCGGTCGCGGCGTGTCCGCCTGCGCGACCTGCGACGGCTACTTCTTCCGCGACCGCGAGATCGCCGTCATCGGCGGCGGGGACACGGCGTTCGAGGAGGCCACCTACCTGACCCGCTTCGCGACCAAGGTCCACCTGCTCCACCGGCGCGACACGTTCCGGGCGAGCAAGATCATGATCGACCGCGCGGCCGATCATCCCAAGATCGAGATCCACCAGAACGTCGCGGTCGACGAGGTCCTCGGCGACACGAAGGTCGAGGGACTGAGCCTGCGCGACACCGCCACGGGCGCGCTGAGCAAGATGGCGGTCGATGGCGTGTTCATCGCCATCGGCTACGTGCCCAACACGGCGGCCTTCCGCGACTGGCTCGAGGTCGACCCAAAGGGCTATCTCGTCGTCCGCGACGAGACCAACTCCGATATCGAGGGCGTGTTCATCGCGGGCGACGTCCACGATCACCGTTATCGCCAGGCGGTCACCGCCGCCGCCGACGGATGCAAGGCGGCCATCGACGCCGAGCGCTGGCTCGAGGCCCAGGGGATCACCGAAGCCGCGACCGCGACCGCCTGGTAATGGCGTTCCCACGCGGGGGGACCCGCGCCGCGACCGGCGGGACCGGGCGGGGAGGTCGAGGCAGCGGCGGTGCGGGCCGCGGTGGCCCGCTCGGCTCCAGCGTCGGTGCCGACTTCGAGCCCGTTCCGCCCGAGCGCCGCGGGCAGACGATCCGTCGCATCCTGGTGTTCTTCCGGCCCTACCGGCCGCAGATCGCGGTCGTCCTCACCGCCATCATCGCCACGAGCCTGATCGGGCTGGCCAACCCGTACCTCCTCAAGCTCCTCATCGACGAAGCGATCCCCGAGCGCGACTGGTTCAAGCTCAACCTGTTCGTCGGGCTGATGATCGTCCTGCCGATCCTGACCGGGCTCATCGGCGTCGGGCAGGCGTACCTCAACAACCTCATCGGCCAGAACGTCATGCAGGACCTGCGTGGCGCGCTGTACGCCCATCTCCAGCGGATGCCGCTGCGGTTCTTCACCGAGACACGGACCGGCGAGATCCAGAGCCGGCTCGCGAACGACGTCGGCGGCGTGCAGTCGGTCGTGACCGATACCGCCAGCAGCGTGACCAGCAACCTGGCCGTGGCGGCCAGCACGATCGTGGCGATGATCCTCATCGACTGGCGCCTGACGGCCCTGTCGCTCGGCCTCCTGCCCTTCTTCATGTATCTGACCTACCGGGTCGGCAAGGTCCGCCGCGACGTCTCGACCGAGACCCAGAAGTCGCTGGCCGAGATGACCGCCCTGACCGAGGAGACGCTCAGCGTGAGTGGGATCCTGCTGTCGAAGACGTTCGGACAGCAGGAGGCGTCGAACCGCCGCTTCCGCGGCCTGAACGCGAAGCTGGCCGCGCTCCAGATCCGCCAGGCCATGGTCGGGCGCTGGTTCTTCATGATCATCGGCACGATCTTCAGCATCACCCCGGCCTTCGTGTACTGGCTGGCCGGGTTCCTCACGATCCAGGGCGACCCGTCGGCACCGACCATCGGCGACATCGTGGCGTTCACGACGCTCCAGAGCCGGCTCTTCTTCCCACTCGGCCAGCTGCTCAACGTGCAGGTCGAGATCCAGGGCGCGCTGGCACTGTTCGACCGCATCTTCGAGTACCTCGAGATGGACCCCGAGATCGTCGACGCGCCCGACGCGGTGGCGCTCGATCCGGCCGTGGTCCGCGGCTCCGTCCGCTTCCACGACGTGTCGTTCGCCTACCCGACCGAGGCCGTGCCGTCGGCGCGGGCGCTCGAGGCCGTGCGCGGGCACGACGACACGGAGCACGGTGACGAGGAGCCGGCCGATCTTGCCGCGATGCTCGCCGCGGCGCCGGTCGACGCGCCCGCCCTCGACGCCGCGGTCGACGCGCTGAACGGCGACGGCCTCGACACCGTGGCCCTGCCGACCATCGAGCTGCTGCCGCAGTTCGCCCTCGAGGACATCGATTTCGAGGCGGCCCCGGGCGAGCTCGTCGCCCTGGTCGGCCCATCTGGCTCCGGCAAGACGACCACGACCTACCTCATCCCGCGGCTGTACGACGTCGATAGCGGCGCCGTCGAGATCGACGGCATCGACGTGCGCCGGATCAAGCTGCAATCGCTCGGCGCGCTCATCGGCGTCGTGACGCAGGAAACGTACCTGTTCCACAACACCGTGCGCGAGAACCTGATGTACGCGAAGCCCGAGGCGACGCAGGAGGAGCTCGAGGCGGCGGCGCGGGCGGCCGCCATCCACGACCGGGTCATGGAGCTGCCCAAGGGTTACGACACGATCGTCGGCGAGCGTGGCTACAAGCTGTCGGGCGGCGAGAAGCAACGCCTCGCGATCGCCCGGGTCCTGCTCAAGGACCCGCGGATCCTCGTCCTCGACGAGGCGACCTCTGCGCTCGACACCATCTCGGAACGGCTCATCCAGGCCGCCTTCGAGCGCCTGATGCAGGGCCGCACGACGATCGCGATCGCGCATCGCCTCTCGACGATCCTGCGTGCCGACCTGATCCTCGTCTACGAGCGTGGCCGGATCGTCGAGCGCGGGACGCACACGGAGCTGATCGCCCACGGGAACGTCTATGCGAGGCTTTACCGCGAACAGTTCGCCGACGAGGTGTCGGGGTCCGGGTCACGTGCCAGCTCGCCGGTCCGTGCTGCTGCCGCAGGAGGCTGAATCGATGTCACTCAAGACCGCCGAGCTGACCTTCACCTCGG
>JAXDKY010000427.1:0-3081 GCA_034666885.1 Chloroflexota bacterium | reverse complement strand
CGTGCCGCTTCGGGTCGTGGCGACACCGGGCCCGCGGCCCGATCACGTCGCATTCGTGGTTGGGGAGGGGAGCGTGGTCATCGCCGGCGACCTCGATGGTCGGCGCGGGGAGCGGTCGATCTTCGGGCCGGCGGACGATGTCGCATGGCAGCGGTCCGTGGCAGCACTCCGTTCCGCCGCGCCGGACGCCCGCTGGCTACCTGGCCACGGTCCTTGACGGCGGACGATGGCACCCTGAGGCTGAGCCCGTGAGCAAGGAGCCGACCGGCCACACGATCGATGGGACGCCGTGGGAAGAACCGCGCCCCCCGCATCCCCCCGACGCCTTGACTCGGGTATCCCCGTGGCTGCTGCCATTCGCCGCAGTGGCGGCCTATCAGCTCTGGCTCCTCTGGGTCGCTCAGCCTCGCGAGAGCGGTCCTGGCTTCAACATCCAGTATTGGTTGGACGCACGACGCCAGATTCCTGCGATCGCCATTTCCCTGATCGGGCTGGCCCTGTTCATCAGACATCGCGACGCCCGATCGGCGATGCCACAGCTTGTATCCGGTGCGTTTCTGCTCTTGGCCCAGCGGGTCATGTTGCTGCTCGTGCCCACCCTCGACCCGTTCTTCCTATCGCTGACATCCCCCGGTGACGACTTCGCATTCTTCTCGCCTCTGTCGGAGGCTTACCGGATCCTGACGACCCTCGTCGGAATCTTCGGAATCACGTTCGTTGCCAGTGGACTCTCCGCGGCGCGTCGTTACGAGAGCCCTGGCATGGCTCGAGCATTGCCTCTGTTCGTAGCGGTCAGCGCATGTGTCTCGGAGGGTTTCTCGGTACTCGGGCTCATGCAGTTCCAGTTCGATGCTGCACCGGGCCAGATTCTCACGATCGCCGGCACGTTGGTGGCGAACCTGCTCGCGACACTGGCAGCGGGCTACCTCTTCATCGTGTCGCTGACCGGGTGGCTCGGGCAGGAGTCGCCCCGATTGGGATGGCGCCTCGCCGCGATCGGGAGTGGGCTCCTCCTACTGGGACGGCTTCTTGCGCCGGTCCTGAGCGTGCTGCCGATCCAGGACGTCCTTCTCGCGGTCGGGCAACTCCTGTTCACCGGCAGCATCGTCGGGTGGATCGGCCTGCTCTTCGCATTCGCCATGGGCCTTCCCTCGACCAGCGAGACCTCAGATGCCGATCAAGCCGACGTGGCGGAGGCTACGACCGATTCGACGGCATCAACGACGCGAGATTCCGCAGTAGGTTGAGGCCCTCGTCGACCTGTTCGGTCGGCGCGTACGGGCCCGGCATCAGGAAGCACGGCCGGCCGGCCATCGCGACACCGACGAGCTGGCCCCATGGTTCCTTGAGTTCGCGGCCGGCCGCGATCGTGGCTGCTCGCTTGTAGATGAACACGACGGCCCCGGGGCGCCAGAGCGCGATCTTCTGCCAGAGCGGTCCGACGCCCGTCGTCAGGACGGCATCGCTCGCTTCGTCGCGCGCCGTGGGCGCCTTGATGAGGTCGGTGATGCCGTGGCCCGCGGCGAGCAGCGCGTCGTCGGCGGTCTCGATGGGCGTCCCCGGCGGCAGGATCCCGGCGGTCATCAGCCGGCGCCAGAACGTCTGCCCGAGGCGGCCCTGGTGGTAATGGCCGGCCTCGACGCTCACCGGCGACGGGTTGAGGCCGACGAAGAGGAGTCGATCGCGCAGGGGTGGCAGGTCAGCCAGCGTGTCGACCTGCTGGCCGTCGACCTCGATCGAGGTGAGGTGCGGGCCGGGGCCGGGTCGGTGGGTGATCGCCTCGAGTTCGTCGGGGGTCACGCGTTCCCCCTCGGTCAGGCCGGTCGGTCGGTCGGTGTGTCGTCTGCCGGCGGGTTCGGCACGTCCGAAGCGCGCGCCTGGATCTCGGCCTGGGCCTTGGCCGCCTCTTCCCTGGCCTCCTTGACGCCTCGACCGAGGGCGTTCCCGATCTGGGGGATGGTCTTGGGCCCGCGCCACAGGATCACGAGGACCAGGATGATGATCAGGAGGAAGAGGAGGTCCGGCATGGGCGGATGGTACTCGCTCGGGCCGGCTGGGCGGCGGCGGGCGCGGCGGCGCGGCCGTGGCGAGGCGGCGCAGCGGCCGTGCGCTTGGCGGCGCGGCGGCGGCGCTCGGCCCACATCCGGGTATCGTGGCCGGCGATGCTGCTCGTCTTCGGGCCCCGCTCGACCGACTACGACTTCGGGCCCGCCCATCCGTTGACGCCCCGGCGGTTCGGACCAGGCATCGACCTCTTGCGCGCGGTCGGGGCGGAACCCGGGCACGCACCGGAGCCCGCGACCGACGCGGAACTCCTGTGGTGCCATACCGCGCGCTACCTGGAGGTCGTCAAGGGCTTCCCGGCCGTGCCGTTCGGGTTCCCGGCGATGGGCATCGGTGAGGGCGGCGACTGCCCGCCGTTCGCTGGCATGCACGAGGCCTCCGCGGCGGTTGCCGGTGGCTCGATCCGGGCGATGGAGGCCATCCTGCGCGGCGACGACGAGCACGCCCAGCACCCGGGTGGCGGGCTGCACCACGCGATGCCCGAGCGGGCATCGGGATTCTGCATCTACAACGAGCCAGCGTTGGCGATCGCGCGGGCGCGGCGCGACGGGTTGCGGGTCCTGTACATCGACCTCGACGTGCATCACGGGGACGGGGTCCAGGCGATGCACTGGGACGACCCGGGCGTGCTGACATTCTCCATCCACGAGACGGGTCGAGCGCTGTTCCCGGGAACCGGCGACGTCGACGAGGTCGGGGAGGGCGTCGCGTCCGGGACCAGCGTCAACGTGCCGCTGCCACCCGGGACGGGGGAGGGAGCATGGCTGGACGCCGTGACGCTCCTGGTTCCCGAGTTGGCCGCCACCTTCGGGCCGGACTTGATCGTCTCGCAGCACGGGGCCGACTCGCATGCCTGGGATCCGCTGGCGCACCTCAACGTGACCACGACAGCCCACGGGGCGGCGGCAAGGCTCGTGGACAGCGTCGCCCATCTGCACGGGCGGGGTCGATGGCTCGCGACGGGCGGCGGCGGGTACGACGCCTATCGGGTCGTGCCCCGAACCTGGGCCCTGACCT
>JAXDKY010000426.1:0-7595 GCA_034666885.1 Chloroflexota bacterium | reverse complement strand
GAGGCGTTGGCGCTGGCCGCCACGCACCGGCTGGCCGTCGACACCATCCATTTCCACGCCGGTTCCGGCTGGCTCGGAGACGGCCTGATGGCGTTCGAGCGCGCGCTGCCGGCGACCGTGGAGGCCGTCGAGCGGACCCGCGCGGCGGGCCACGATGTCGTCGAGGTGAATGTCGGCGGCGGCCTGGGCATGCCGGCTCGTAGCGACGAGCCGCCGATCGATCTCGACGCCTACGCGGCGGTGGTCGCCCGTCACCTCGGGCCGCTCGGCGTCACGATCGCGGCCGAGCCCGGCGACCATCTCTCGAAGGACGCAGCGATCCTGCTCGGTGAGGTCGTCACGGTCGAGACGCGACGCGGCGTGACCTTCGTCGGGCTCGACATCGGCTGGAACGTGAACTGCGCCTACTTCATCTACGGCTTCGCGCAGGAGCTGGTCCTGTGTCGCGACGCCGGGGCGGCCCGGACGGAGGTCGTGACGGTCGCCGGCCACATCAACGAGGCGAGCGACGTCTTCGCCCAGGACTATGCGATGCCGCCGGTCCGCGAGGGCGACATGGTCGCGCTGCTCAATGCCGGCGGATATCTCCAGGCGATGAGCTCTACCCACTGCCTGCGGCCGATGGGCGAGGCCGTGTTCCTCGACCGCCAGGGAGAGTCACGATGAAGGACTTCGAGCCGTTGATCGGCGAGTGGCACGGCGAGGGCGAGATCCCGATCGAACCTGCCATGCGGATCTCCGTAAAGGCCACGGTCGAGCGCCTCGGCGCGTTCATCCTCTTCCGCTCGGTGGCCGAGGTCGGGGAGGTGCCCGACAGCGTATCGATCATCGGCGGTGCGCCCGACGGCCAGCCGCAGCCGATGCACTACTTCGACGAGCGCGGCGTCAAGCGGCTTTTCCTGACGGCCCTCGAAGGCTCGACCTGGAAGATCTGGCTGGCCCCCGGCGAGGACTGGAATGGCCCGGACGGCCCTGGCTTCAACCAGCGATTCATCGGCGAGATCTCCGCCGACGGCCGGACCATCACGGGCCGGTGGGAGCGCGGTCTGGGTGACGCCGGCGACCACTGGGAGACCGACTTCCCGCTCGAGTACGTACGCAAGTAGCGCCGCCCGGATCTACGCGGGGTCGATCGCGCCCCAGCTGACCGCACGCTCGATATCGATAAGGATCATCGGGCTCGATTCGAGTGCGTGCGTTGCGTACTGCGGGTACTTCGCCCGCAGCAGTTGAGCCGCTTCGGGGTACGCCAGCGACACCTCATCAGGTTCGAGCACCGTCGCGTGGCCCTGCAGCCGGAGCCAACCGAGCTTCGACCAATCCTCGTCCCAGTGTTCTACGAGAAGGCTGACCTGATGTTGCCGCTCGATATCGCGGACGCGGGCGAGGGCACGCTTGTCGTCGGTCGACTTGGGCTTGTCGTCGAGCGGCGTCAGCAGGCGCAGTCGCTCGTCGGCGATGGCCTCCACGATGAAGCAGACCGGCACGAGCCGGGGGTGGCCGTGCGGGTCGATCGTGGCCAGGATCGCCCGGCGCGCGCCGACCAGGAAGGCGAGCTCGCGCGGGTCCAGCACGGGTGTCGACATGGGCCGACCAATGATGCGCCCGCGGCGGCGGCCGGTCCTACACTCCGAGCGTGCACGAGACCAGCGTCCCGCCGACCCGCCACGTTGCGACCCGGTCTGTCGTATCGGTGCGGGGCGAGACGCTCGAGGTCCGGCCGGATCGCATCGTGGGTGAGGCGCCCCTCGAGATTCGCGCGGCGGGCCCCGCGCAGGAGTCCGTGGCTGTCGCGGTCACGATGCGCACGCCGGGCCACGAAGCGGAGCTCGCGATCGGGTTCCTGCGAACCGAGGGCCTCATCGAAGGACCCGAGGTCATCGGCACGGAAGAGGGCGACCCGGTCGCGCTCAACCAGCCCGACGACACGATCGTCGTGCGCCTGTCGCGCCCGTTCGATGCGTCCGCGGTGGCGGAACGGCATTTCGTGGCGACCGCCTCGTGCGGGATCTGCGGCAAGGCCTCCATCGACGAGATCGCGCTGCGCTGCGAGATCCTGCCCGAGGGGCCGGTCGTGTCACGAACGGTGATCCTGGCGCTACCCGACCTGTTGCGCGCCGCGCAGCGCGCCTTCGACCAGACGGGCGGCCTGCACGCGGCCGCGCTGTTCACGCCGCGCGGCGAGCTGATCGTGATCCGCGAGGACGTCGGCCGCCACAACGCGCTCGACAAGGTCGTAGGTTCGCAGCTGCTCGCCGCCGCACTGCCACTGCACGAGCGGATCCTCATGGTCAGCGGGCGGGTGAGCTTCGAGATCGTCCAGAAGGCCGCGGTCGCTGGCGTGCCCATCATCTGCGCCGTGTCCGCGCCGTCGGACCTCGCGGTCGAGACGGCCGAGCGGCTCGGCGTGACGCTCGTCGGCTTCCTGCGTGGCGATGGCTTCAACGTCTACAGCCACGACGGCCGCATCGACCTGCGCGACCTGACCGGCTGGGGCTGAGGGCGGTCAGGCGGGCGGCTTGGGGCGCTCGTTGACGAACTCGAAGCCGAAGCGGCCCTTCACGCAGAGATGGCCGTCGGTGACGGACGAGTCGAGCGGTGAGGTCACCTTGAGGATCTTGTCGTCCTGGACGTGGAGGTCGAGCACGCAGCCGACGCCGCAGTAAGGGCAGATCGTGGAGGTGACCGTCTGCGCCGACTCGTCCCAGGTCCCGGCCGCGCGCATGTCGTACTCGGGCTTGGCCATGAGCGCACCGGTCGGGCAGACGCCGATGCAGTTGCCGCAGTAAACGCACGCCGACTCGGGCAGCGGCACGGCCTGCTCGGTCGAGATCCGGGCGTCGAACCCGCGCCCGGCGACCGCGATCGCGAACGTGTTCTGGGCGTCCTCACCGCAGGCCTCGACGCACTTGTAGCAGAGGATGCATTTCGAGTAGTCGCGGACGTAGAGCTCGTTGTCGATCTTCGTTGGCTGGGCGACCGTCGCGGCCGTGGCCTCCCCGGCGCCGGCGTGGTGGTGACCGGCGTCGTGGGCGTCGCGCTCCCCGGCCGCCGCCGGCGCGGCCGCCTCGCCGTAGCGCGAGGGATCGGCCCCGTACCGCGACATGTACGAGTGGATCGTCCCGTCCGGTACGGCGGGTCCCGCGAGCGACACGTCCACGGACGAGCCCAGGAACTCCAGCACGACCTTCCGCGATGTCCGTACCCGCTCCGAGTCGGTCTGGACCTCCATCCCGGCCTCGGCCTTGCGCGAACAGGCCGGAACGAGCACCCGCGAGCCGGCCACCTCGACCACGCAGACTCGACAGACGTTCACCGGCGTGAGGTTCTCGGCGTAGCACAGGGTCGGGGTGTCGATGCCCTGCTGGCGGCAGGCGCCGAGCAACGTCGTGCCCTCGGGGACCGTGACGGCCAGCCCGTCGATCGTCAGCTCGATGTCCGGCGGCGCCTGGACCGGGGGTGCGGTCGGCGGCCGTGACGCCCGGGCCGGCGGCGCGAGCAGGATGTCGGTCAGCGGCTGCGCGGCCGGCGCCTGGTCGCCGTGCGGGGTGTGCGGGTCTGGCGCCGGGTCGCGGGTCATCGACAGGCCGGTCGTGTCCTCGCTCACAGCGCCACGAGCTCCGGTTGCCGAAGGGCGGATTCGATGGCCGACGACGCCGTCTGGCCGAGGCCGCAGATCGACGCGTCGCGCATCGCCTGGCCGATGTCTCGCAGGAGCACGAGCTCCTCGTCGCGGGAGCGGACCGTGGAACCGGCAGCGAGCCGGGCCAGCAGCTCCTCCTGGCGGACGCTCCCGACCCGGCAGGGCACGCACTGCCCGCACGACTCGTCGCGGAAGAACTGCGCGATGCGCCGCAGCGTATCGACCAGGTCGACGGTCTCGTCGAACACCATGATCACGCCCGAGCCCAGCGTCGCCGCCGCAGCGCGGGTCGCCTCGAACGTGAGCGGCATGTCCAGCGCACTCGGGCCGACGAAGACGCCCGCCGCCCCGCCGAGCAGGATGGCGCGGATCTCGCCGCCTCCGCTGACGCCGCCGGCGAGCTCGATCAGGTCGCGCAGGGTCGCGCCGAACTCGACTTCGTAGACGCCGGGCCGCTCGACGTGGCCGGACAGGCAGAACAGCTTGGGGCCGGTCGATCCCTCGGTGCCGATCCGCGCGTACGCCTCGCCGCCCATCTCGAGGATGAGCGGGATATTGGCGAGGGTCTCGACGTTGTTGACGACCGTCGGCTTGCCGAACAGGCCGACCTCGACCGGGAACGGCGGCTTGTTGCGCGGCTCGCCGCGCTTGCCCTCGATCGACTCGAACAGCGCCGTCTCCTCGCCGCAGATGTAGGCGCCGGCGCCGCGCCGAAGCTCGATGTCGAACGTGAACCCGGAGCCCTGGATGTCGGCGCCGAGGAGGCCGGCGGCCCGGGCGGCGTCGAGCGCGGTACGGATCCGGGCCTCGGCCTCGGGGTACTCACCGCGGATGTAGAGGTAGCCGCGGCTTGCGCCGGCCGCGAAGGCGGCGATCGTCATCGATTCGACGATGGCGAACGGGTCGCCTTCCAGCAGGACCCGATCCTTGAACGTGCCCGGCTCCGATTCGTCGGCGTTACACACGAGGTAGTGTGGCTGGGCGGGTTGCGCCGCGACCGCGGCCCACTTGCGACCGGTCGGGAAGGCCGCGCCGCCACGGCCCATCAGCTTGGATGCGGTCACCTCGGTGACGACCGCCTCCGGGCCGATCTCGAGCGCGCGGGTGAGGGCGATGTAGCCGCCGCTCGCGCGGTAGTCGTCGAGCGAGCCCGGATCGACCGCGCCGATGCGTCGTATCAGCCGGAGCGTCGCATCGCCGGCCTGGCGCGCCGGCAATGGTGGTCGAACCACGGTGGAGCCGTCGAGTCGCGACACGATCCCGGCAGCGTCCACGGGAGCCGCCGTCGTGACCGTCGCCGTGGGCCCCTCGCCGGCCCTCGTGATCATCGCCGCCGGCGCGAGGTCGCACAGCCCCAGGCACGGCGAACGGATCCAGCCCACCTGGCCGTCCCGCGCCGCTTCGCCCGCCGGCCCGATCGCCCGGCCCAGGTCTTCGCAGATCCGCTCCGCCCCGGCGATCCGACACGCGATGTCGTCGCACACGTGGGCCATGACCGGTGGCCGCGGCTTGACGGAGTACAGGGCGTAGAACGTGGCGACCCCGTACGCCTCGGCGGGCGGCACGGCAAGCCGCCGCGAGATGTAGTTGAGCGCCGGCTGGCTGATCCAGCCGATCCGGTCCTGGACCGCGTGGAGCGCCGGCAGCAGCTGCGAGCGCTTCGCCCGGATCTCGTGACCGCCACGGGCGGCGTGGCCGTCCGTCCCCGGCCGCCGTGGACCGCCGACCCAGCCCGATTCTGGCGGGCCGAGCACGCCGTCCACCGCGGCACGCTCGGCGGGAGAGGCGAGCGGGCCGATGACGTGGAGGTCCATCGACCCGAGTGTAGCGAGGCGCGCTCAGTCAGACGCGGAGGACGCGGATATCGAGCGGTTGCTGGCGTCCGCGCGTTGCATAGGGCATTCCCACGCCCCGCGGCGCGCCGTAGGATGCACGCGACGCGTGCCCGGTTGGCGGAGGGGAGACCGCGCGGCGCACGCCAGTGGAGAGGGAGGCACCATGTCCTCGTCCGCGTCCAACCCCGGCGGTCAGACCCTCGAACGTGGCGCGATCGGGCTGACCGAGGTCCTGTTCCAGTCGATCACGCACATGGCGCCGGCGGTCGCCACGGCCCTGTCCCTTGGGGCGGCCACGCTGTTCGCGGGTGGCAATACGCCCCTGGCTGTCGTACTGGCGCTCATCGCGGCACTGTTCACGGCCTACTCGATCGGCGAGCTTGCCCGCCACCTGCCCTCCGCCGGCGGTATGTACACGTACGTCGCCCGCGGCCTCGGATCATTCGCCGGTTGGTTGATGGCCTGGGCGTTCCTGCTCGCGGAGCCGGTCGTTCCGGCCGCCCTGTTCGCCTCGTTCGGCCTGTTCGGCGCGTCGTTGATCACCACCCTGACCGGCTTCTCGAACGACTACCTGTGGCTGCCCCTCGCGGTGTTGTGCGGCCTTCTCGTCTGGTGGCTGGTCTACCGCGGCGTCTCCATCTCGACGCGCGTGGGCGTGGCTCTCGGGCTGATCGAGATCGGCATCTTCCTGCTGGTGTCACTGCTCTTGATCATCAACGCCGGCTCCAGGAACAGCGTTTCGGTGTTCCTGCCCGGTGCAGACGGGCTGAAGCCGGCCCTCCAGGGCATGGTGTTCTGCCTGCTTGCCTTCGTCGGCTTCGAGGCGGCTGCTCCGCTGGCCGAGGAAACGCGTGACCCAAAGCGGACGATCCGGCGTGCGGTGCTGCTCTCGGCGGTGCTGATCGGTCTCTTCTACATCTTCAACATGTACGCCGCGACCGTGTACTTCGGTCCGGAGCGGATGAAGGACGAGTTCCTCGGCTTCAACAACGGGGACCCGTGGAGCGGGATGGCGAATGAGGTCCTGCCGGGCATCGGCGGGTTGCTCGTGATCTTCGCGATCCTCAACAGCTCACTCGCCAACGCCAGCGCGGGCGCGAACGCCTCGACCCGCGTGCTCTTCGCCCTCGGTCGCGTGAGGCTGCTGCCGCGTTGGTTCGCCGTGCTCCACGAGACGTATCGAACGCCCATGAACGCCGTCCATTTCCAGGGCATCCTGGGCATCGGCCTGGCGGTCGTGCTCGGACTGCTCTTCCAGAGCCAGGGACGGCCCCTCGGCGGGCCGCTCACGACCTACGTCTGGATCGGCTACTCGCTCGGCTTGCTGTTCGCGGCGATGTATGTCGCGGTCAACCTCGCGGTCATCGGCTTCTACTACCGGGAACGCCGCAGCGAGTTCTCGCCCATCAAGCACCTGATCATCCCGATCCTCGGGATCCTCCTGCTCATCCCGGCATTCCTCGGCGTGCTGGGCGGGCTGACGATCCCGCTCTTCGACATCAAGCTCGATCCACTGGCCTCGCCCTACGACGTCGTCCCGCTGATCGTGCTGGTCTGGATGATCCTGGGGGTCGTCGCCTACTTCATCCTGCGCAGCCGCAATCCGGACGCGCTGACCCGGGTCGGTGACGTGATGACGGAGGGCTGACCGAAGTCAGTCGAAGATGGACAGCGGGCAGTGCGCCGTGACGACCACGTTCGGCATGTCGACGATCTCGCTGATCCGCAGGTCTACGGCGACGCTGCACAGCAGGTAGGCATCGATCGGCGCCAGGCCGTGCTCGCGGCCGAGCCAATCGATCATCCGGCGGACCGCGTCGCGGGCCGCCGTCATCAGGTCGGGTCCCACCCCGTCGGTCGCGTAACGACGGCCGACGGGGCGCTCGGCCGCAGCGCCGGGTGCCGTCAGGAACTCGGGGGCGGTCACGTGAAGGTCCTTGCGGACCGTCAGCCGCAGCGTCGCCTCCATCGGCGTCTCGATCGCCGTCCCGCACACTTCGCCGTCGCCCTGCGCGGCGTGGCCGTCGCCGACGCTCAGCCGGGCCCCCTCGTGGAAGACGGGGAGGAACAGCGTCGCGCCGGCCGTCAGGTGGCGGGTGTCCATGTTGCCGCCATGG
>JAXDKY010000425.1:0-4353 GCA_034666885.1 Chloroflexota bacterium | reverse complement strand
CGGCCTCGAGCTCGGACATGGCGCCCCGCCACCACGCGTGCACCGGGCACACGCCGCTGAAACGCAGGTCGATCGCGCGCGCCCACCAGACGCCGAGCTGCATGGGGACGGTCTCACTGGTGTACATGCCGACGACGACGATCCGGGCGCCGCGGCGCGCGACGTCGGCCGCCGTCTCGAACGCGTCGGGGTGCCCGACGGCCTCGATCACGATGTCGGCGCCCCTCCCACCGGTGGCCTCGGCGACCGCCGTCACCGGGTGGCGAGCCGTCACGTCGATCGGGACGGCGCCCGCCGCGGCCGCGAGGGCGAGTCGCGCGGGGTCGCGGTCGAGCGACAGCACCTGCCGTGCTCCCTGCACGAGGGCCGCCTGCACGGTGCAGAACCCGACCGGCCCGAGCCCCACGACGGCGACCGTGTCCTCGCCACCGATCTCCGCGATCGAGGCCGCGTACCAGCCGGTCGTGAGGACGTCGCCGACGAAGATCGCGGCCTCGTCGTCGACGCCGTCCGGCACGCGCAGGAGGTTCACGTCGGCGACCGGCACCCGCAGACGCTCGGCCTGCGCGCCGGGCAGCCCGCCGCCGAACGCGCCGGCGCCGAGGTTGCGGAAGTCCTCGCAGAGCTGCGTCTGGCCGCGCTCGCAGAACCAGCACGCGCCGCACGCGATGTCGAAGGCGACCACGACCCGGTCCCCGGGTGCGAACCCGGTCACGCCGGAGCCGACCTCCTCGACGACGCCGACGGCCTCGTGGCCGATGCCCTCGCCCGGAGACATCGGGGCCTTGCCGTGGAAGAAGTGGAGGTCCGACCCGCAGATGGCCGACCTCGTGACGCGCATCACGGCGTCGCCTGCCTCCTCGATCGCCGGTTCGGCCACGTCGTCGACGCGCACGCGGCCGACGTCCTCGAACACGACCGCGCGCATCTACGTCCCGTCGGGGAACTCGGTGGGGATCTGCTGCGTGAGCTCGACGAGCTCGTTCGCCGCCCGCACCTGGCGGACGATCGTCGGCAGGTCGCCCTGCACCTTCAGCTTGCCCTGCATCATGGCCTTGATCGGGTCGAGCTCGCCCGTCACGACCTCCTTCCAGCGCGAGTACGGCGCCCTGAGGATGTAGGCGGCCTCGCGGCCGCGGTCGGCCTGGATCACGCCGCCGCCGCGGCACGCGCCGTGCCACAGGTCGAGCAGCCCCCAGACATCGGCGGGCAGCCCTCGGTCGGGTTCGGCCTCCACGAGGAACGCGATGTCGCCCTCCCAGTCGGCGGCCGCCTCGCGGTACGCGTCGGATGCGTTGATGCGCGTCACGAGGTCCTGGAACCACGCCTCCGTGGGGAACGCGACCACGTCAGAACACCTTCAGCACGG
This sequence comes from Chloroflexota bacterium, assembly GCA_034666885.1. Classification (GTDB taxonomy): domain Bacteria; phylum Chloroflexota; class Limnocylindria; order Limnocylindrales; family CSP1-4; genus SPCO01. Next base: position 2,984 of record JAXDKY010000425.1, on the reverse strand, counting down.
TGAGGACCGTGATGAGGTTGAACACGGCGTGGGCGGCGACGTTGGCACCGAGCTTCCCCCGCCGGTCGTACAGCAGCGCCAGGCCCACGCCGAACAGTCCGATCGCGATCTGCAGCATCAGCTTCTGCGCCATGCCGCCCGCGCCGGTGTGCAGCAGCGCGAACAGGATGCCGGATCCGACGGCGCCGACCCACAGCCCGTACCGGTCCCGCAGGGTCCGGAAGAACAGACCGCGGAAGAAGAACTCCTCGACGACGGGCGCCACCAGGACGACGGCGACCACGAACGCGACGGCGCCCCACCCGTGGATGCCGGTGCCGATCTGTTCGGCGGGCGTCACGTCCTGATGCGTGGCGGCGCGGAAGAGCGGCTGCAGGACCACGGAGACCAGCACGCCGAGGGCGAACACCATCGCGATCCCGATCCCGGCGCCCACCGCTAGCTCCTTCGGCAGCTCCCGGAGCTTCGGCAGCCTGACCGCTCGTTGCCAGCCGCGATGGCGCCACTGGAGGTACGCCAGCAGGACGACCAGCAGCACGACCTGATCGACCGCGTTCGCGAGGAAATCGACGCCGTTCAGGAGACCGTTCGACGAGGGGGTCTCGCCGGCGCCGAGGTAGACCGCCGCCGCCGGGATCAAGCCGATGATGAGTGCCACGAACCCGACCAACAGGATCTCCCACCACTTCCACGTGGCTATCGGGGGGCCGGTCGTGATCGGTCCCGGGGCCGCAACCAGACCGCCCGGGGGCGGCGGGAGGTCGGAGGGCGGAGGAGGCGGCGGGAGGAAGCTCACGAGGTCTCCATCATCCACGGTCGATCGCGCAGCGACACGAACAGGAGTCCGCCGAGTGCCGCGCCGAACCCGAGGCCGAGCGCCGCCGCGCCCGTGTCGTTGGCGACGTAGGCGACCACGCTCCCCCACAGGATCGTGAGCAGCGCCTCCCGCCAGCCGGGGTGTTGCTCGAACGAGGCGCGCACGGGTGCGGCCGGCCGCAGGACCGCCAGCAGCGTCGCCGGCACGCCGATCACCGGCACGATTGCGAACGGGTTCCGCGCGATCAGGTCGATCCCCGTCCGCAGGCGGTGCGCGACCGTCGACAGGACCCCGTCGCCCTGCCCCTCCACGAAGTTCGTGATGTGGGTGGGCGGCCCCGGCAGGACGCGGTTGAGGATCAGCACGACGACGAGGCCGACCCCGGCCGCCGCGACGCAGGCGAGCGCGGTCGGGATCGTGCCCCGCCGATCGCGAAGCCCCCACCACAGGCCGGCCGTCGCCGACAGTGTGACGGCGGCCCCGAGGTTCGCCCCCGCGAAGGGCAGCCCGGCGAACAGGGCCACGGCCGCGATCAGCGCGACGCCGTCCGCCGTGCGGTGCAGCCGATGGGCGATGAACACGGACGCTCCCAGCAGTAGCCCGATGTCCACGTTCGGCAGTCCGTAGAAGCGGCCACCGTCGAGCTCCGTGCCGCCGAGGAACGTGAACATCGCCGCCGTCCACCCCAGGACGGCTTCGAGGACGAACACCGCGAGAACGACGGCCCCCATCCAGGTCAGCGCTTCGAGCGTGCCGCGCCGCCGCGCGACCGGCACGAACGCCGCGGTCCCGAACAGGGTGCCGCCGATCAGGGCCGGAAGCACGGTCGCGTAGGACAAGGTCGGGAGGTGCCCGGCCAGCAGCAGCGCGAGCGCGAAGGGAAGGACCGAGATGGCGATCCAGGCGCCCAGCGACGACAGCCAGGGCGGAACCCGACGACGGGCGGCCAGCAGGCCGACACCCAGGAGACCGGCGAATGTGACATAGAGACCCGCGGCGGTCTGGATCGGCACCGACATCCGTCGGTTCGCGAGATATCGGTCGTACAGATCGAGAGGTGGCGGCACATCGACCGGTCGCATGACGGTGCCGGAACCGGTCGCGCAGATCTCCTGCGCAACGCTGCACATCGTCGGGACCACGTCCTCAGCGACGACCACCCCGGTCCGACGCGTGCTGTCGGATGTCAGAGAGCGAGGTTCACCTCCGCTCGTCTGGAATGGCGAGAACAGCACGGCACCGAGCTCGTCGCCGGGTTGGCTCGACCCATCGGAGACGATCCAGATCTGCGCCAGGCCATGGGTCACCTCGTTCTGGAGGGCAGCGAGACGAGATCGGAGCGCCGCGAGACCGGCCTCCCCGGATCCCAGGTCCTCGACGCTGACGGGCAGACCGAGGACCGCCGGAGCGGACGAGAGTCGCTCGGCCAACAGGTCGGCGTGTTCGAGGAGAGCCGCTCCTCCCCTTCTGGCCACCCTGCCCGCACCAGGCATGGACAGAAGGTCCCGAAGGCTCGCATCGTGGACCTGGAGAACGAGGATCCGTCCCAATGGATCGCTCGCGAACGCGGAGGGCGCGAGGGCGGACAGAGATATCCCGGCGGCGAGCGCCACGAGGGCGGCGCGCCTCACGGTCGGGTCGGGATGAGCTCCCGCTCGCGCCGGACCTCGGCGCCGAGGCCCGTCAGCTTCGCCTCGAAGTCCTCGTAGCCGCGGTCCACGTGATGCATGTCGGACACCTCGGTCACGCCGTCGGCCGTGAGCGCGGCGATCACCATCGCGGCGCCGGCACGGATGTCCAGCGCGCGCACGGGCGCCGCCGATAGACGCTCCACCCCCCGGATCACGGCGTGGTGCCCCTCGGTGCGGATGTCGGCGCCCATCCGCACCATCTCGTCCACGTACAGGAACCGGCTCTCGAACACGTTCTCGGTGGCGATGCTGGTGCCGGCGGCCGTCACCAGCACCGACATCAGCAGCGGCTGGAAATCGGTCGCGAGGCCCGGGTACGGGAGGGTCACGAAGTCGACGGCGTGGGCGCGCTCCTCCTGGCGGACACGGATGCCGTCGTCGGTGAGGTCGACCCGGGCGCCAACCTCGGCGAGCTTCGACAGTGTGAGCTCGAGGTGGTCGGCTCGCGCGCCGACGAGCTCGACATCGCCGCGCGT
>JAXDKY010000424.1:0-3248 GCA_034666885.1 Chloroflexota bacterium | reverse complement strand
CCGACGACCGGGCGCAACACGAGTGCCGCGATCGCGAAGGCGCCGATCGAGATGCCGACGCCGGTCGCGTCGGCGTGCAGCGGGCCGGCGGCGAATCGGGAGGCGACCGGCAGGACCGTGCCGCCTGCGGTGAAGAACGCGAGCCCGGCCGCGAACAACGCCGCGAATGCTGGCGTGAACAGCCGTGGCGCCGGGGTCATCGAGGCTGGAGCTCGCGGAGCAGCTGGTCCGCGGCGGCGTACGGATCGAGCCGGTGGGCCGCGACATCCTCGAGGATCGCGTCCGTGCCGGCTCGCCGTTCCGGGGCCACGAGCGACGCCCGCAGCCGCTCCCCGAGGATCGCCCAGACCTGCGCCTCGGCCCGGGTCCGCCGGGCCCCGCCGGTCTCGGCCGCGTGGTCGGTCGCCCGGTGCCGGTCGAGGGCGGCCAGGAGCTCGGGGACGCCTTCGCCGGTCGAAGCGGTCGTGACCATCACCTCGGGACGCTTCGGCCTGGGGCGGTCGGTGGGGGTCCGCGCGACCGTCGGCACGAGCATCGCGCGCAACTGGGCCGCGGTCCGCAGGGCGCCGGGCTTGTCGCCCTTGTTGACGACCACGAGGTCGGCCACCTCGAGCAGGCCGGCCTTGATCGCCTGGACCTCGTCGCCCATCTCGGGCGCTTCGAGGACCACGGTCGTATCGGCCGCGGCGGCGACCTCGACCTCGCTCTGGCCGGTCCCGACCGTCTCGATGAGCACGAGATCGAACCCCGCGGCATCGAGCACCGCGGCGGCGGTCGTCGTGGTCGAGGCGAGACCGCCGGCGTGCCCGCGCGACGCCATCGATCGGATGAACACGTCGGGGTCGCCGGCATAGGACTGCATCCGGACCCGGTCGCCGAGGAGGGCGCCACCGGTGATCGGGGAGGACGGATCGACCGCGACGACCGCGACCGCCCGGCCGGCCGCCCGGACGACCCCGATGAGCGCCGCGACGAGTGTCGATTTGCCCGAGCCCGGCGGGCCGGTGATGCCGACGAGGTGGGCCTTGCCGGCGACGGGATACAGGCGTCGGAGGGCGGCTTCGGCGGTCGGGGTCCGGTTCTCGACCGCTGTGAGCAGCCGCGCCAGAGCTCGCCGGTCGCCGTCCATGGCCGCCTCGGCCAGCTCGATCGCCCCGGTCGGCGCCTGGGGAGTGGTCTCCTCCCCCACCCTAGTCGCGCGGTCGGGCGTTGGCCCGCAGGAATTCAGCGACGGCGGCAATGGTGGTGCCCGGCCCGAACACGGCGGCGACGCCGGCGTCGCGCAGGGGCTGGATGTCGTCGTCCGGGATGATGCCGCCGACCGTCACCAACACGTCATCAAGCCCGGATTCCTTGAGGAGCTTGGTGATCCGCGGCACGAGGGTCATATGCGCGCCTGACAGGATCGACAGCCCTACCACGTCGACGTCCTCCTGGAGCGCGGCCGTGGCGACCATCTCCGGCGTCTGTCGAAGGCCGGTGTAGACGACCTCGAACCCTTCGTCGCGCAGGCCGCGGGCGAGCACCTTGGCGCCGCGGTCGTGCCCATCGAGCCCGGGCTTGGCGATCAGCACCTTGAGGGGTCGGTCTGCCATGGCCGTATCGTACGCGAGCCGCACTCGCCCCCGAGGGGCAACACTCACACGCCGGGGGCGGGCCGCGCGAGGTGGTCCAGGAACTCGGACCTCGTTCGATCGCGCGTGCGGAACAGGCCGAGCACGGACGAAGTCGTCATGACGGTCCCGGGCTTGCGCACCCCGCGCATGACGGCGCACAGGTGCGTGGCCTCGATGACGACGCCAACGCCCTGCGGCTCCAACCGGTCCTGCACGAACTGGGCGATCTCCTGGGTCAGTCGCTCCTGGACCTGTAGCCGGCGCGCGTAGGTCTCGACGATGCGCGGGATCTTCGAGAGCCCGATGACCCGGCCGCGCGGGATGTAGGCCACCGCCGCGGTCCCGAAGAACGGCAGCAGGTGGTGCTCGCACAGCGAGTAGAACGGGATGTCCTTGACCACGACCATCTCGCTGTAATCGACATCGAAGATGGCGCCATTGATCAGTCGATCCGGATCGACGTGGTAGCCGGCGGTCAGCTCGGTGTACATCCGATGCACGCGCCCCGGCGTCCCCTGTAAGCCCTGGCGGTCGGGATCCTCGCCGATCTCGAGCAGGATCTCGCGCACGGCGGCTTCGACCTTGCCGTTGTCGGTTGGCGCCTCGCCGGCGTGGTCGCGCCCGCGCGATCCCACGATGTCGTCGATGGCGACGGACGTCTCCCCGATCTCGTTCTCGATCTCGTCGACGAGCCGGCGGACGTTGGGCGGCAGTTCGGTCGGGCTGGACATGGCGGCGATGGTACGCCCAAACCGGTCGAAACCGGGCCGAGCCGCTGGTACGCTCCGTCCGTGGCGCATCCGCGTGTCGAGCAGCTTCGATTTGCCCGCTCGGAGTGGGTCCGCGGCCTGCGCGGCCTGAGCGAGGCCGACGCCCAACGACGGCTGGACCCGATGAACTCGATCTCCTGGATGGTCGGGCACCTCGCGTGGCACGAGCGCCTCGTCTGGTTGGAGCGCGGCCAGGGCCTGAAGGTCGAGCCGGTCCTCGACGCCGTCGCGAGCGGCCTCCCGGCGTCGACGCCGGTCCTGCGCGACATGTGGGCGGCATGGCGCCGAATGACCCAGGCGGCGGACCTTTATCTCGACACGCTCGCGACCGCAGACCTGGAGATCGCGCTGCCGCACGACAACCGGACCGACGCCCCGGCCGCCGGTTCACAGCTGCAGCGGATCACCTACCACTACTGGTCGCACATCGGCGAGGCATCGGCGGTCCGGCAGATCCTGGGGCACAAGCGGCTCGCACAGTACGTCGGCGCGATCGAAGCGCAGGCGCCGTACCGGCGCGAGGACCCCTGACCGGATCTCGTCGTTCGATGGATGGGAGGGTCAGCCGTGATCGCGAGGGTCGGCCGAGGCGGCGGCGCCGGCCCGGGCGCCGAACGCGGCGATCGCCCCGGCAACCTCGCTCGGACGGTAGCGCATCAGGTTGTGGCCGTCGTGACGGAACGGGATCTGCACGATGGCCTCTCGGCCGACCGCGATCCTGGCCGCCGAAACCGCGGCCAGCGCCTTCGCCCGCGAGCCCGTCTCGTCGTCGGCCGCCGACAGTGCCGTGACCGGACCCGCGAATGCGGTCAGGGTCGCCAGCGGGTCGTAGCTGAACATCGCGCGCACACACGCCTCCAGC
>JAXDKY010000423.1:0-3721 GCA_034666885.1 Chloroflexota bacterium | reverse complement strand
GCCGGCGCGGCGGGTTCATCACGCGCCTGCGCGACGGCACGTGGGTCGGCCACATCGCCGAGCACGTCGCGCTCGAGTTCCAGAACCTCGCCGGCACCGACGTCCGTCATGGCAAGACGCGGTCGGCAGGCGTCCACGGCCAGTACAACTGCATCTACGAGTACCGCGAGGAGGCCGTCGGCCTCGAGGCGGGGCGGATGGCCGTGGCGCTCGTCAACCACCTCGTCGCGCCCGACGACCCGGCGGTCTTCTTCGACTTCGCGCCCGAGCTCGAGAACCTCATCCGCCTGGCCGAGAAACAGGCGTTCGGGCCATCGACGCAGGCCCTGATCGACGAGGCCGTCAGCCGCGACATCCCGTTCATCCGCCTCGACCGGCACTCGCTCGTCCAGTTCGGGCACGGCGTCCACCAGCAGCGGATCCGGGCGACGATGACGTCGAAGACGTCGGCTATCGGGGTCGATGTCGCGTCGGACAAGAACCTGACCAATCGATTGCTCGACTCGGCCGGGCTGCCGGTCCCGCGCGCCGACGTCGTCGAGACCGAGGACGCGGCGGTCGCCCTCGCGAAGCGGATCGGCTTCCCGTGCGTCGTCAAGCCGCTCGACGGCAACCACGGCCGCGGGGTCCACCTCGACCTTCGCTCCGAGGAGGCGGTTCGGGCCGGGTTCAGGGGCGCGCTGACCCAGAGCCGATCGGGCGTGGTCGTCGTCGAGAGCTACGTGGCCGGCAACGACTACCGCTGCCTCGTGATCGGTGGCAAGGTCGCCGCCATCGCCGAGCGGGTGCCGGCGAGCGTGACCGGCGACGGCGAGCACACCGTGCGCCAGCTCGTGGACATCGCCAACTCCGACCCGCGCCGCGGCATCGGCCACGAGAAGGTGCTGACCCGGATCAAGGTGGACGAGGCAGCGACCGAACTGGTCCGCGCCCAGGGCTTCGAGCTCGACGCCATCCCGCCCGCCGGCACCTGGGTCAAGCTCGCCCTGACCGGTAACATGTCGACCGGCGGCACCGCCATCGACCGGACGATCGAGGCCCATCCCGACAACGTCGAGATCGCCGAGACGGCCGCGCGGATCGTGGGGCTCGACGTGGCCGGCATCGACTTCATCTGCCCGGACATCGCGACGCCGGTTCGCGAGACCGGCGGAGCGATCGTCGAGGTCAACGCCGCCCCGGGGTTCCGGATGCACACCCACCCGACGGAGGGCGAGCCGCAGTACGTCGCCCGACCGGTCATCGACGGGCTCTTCCCGCCGGGCCAGCCGGCCCGCATCCCGATCATCAGCGTCACCGGCACGAACGGCAAGACCACGACGGTCCGGATGATCACCCACATCCTCAAGCTCATGGGGCGGCGGGTCGGGATGACATCCACGGACGGCATCGTGGTCGACGGCCGGCTCATCAAGAAGGGCGACATGTCCGGGCCCAAGTCGGCCCAGATGGTGCTCCAGAACCCGACCGTCGACACCGCCGTGTTCGAGGTCGCGCGCGGCGGGATCCTGCGTGAGGGGCTCGGCTACGACCGCAATGACGTCGCGGTCGTGACCAACGTTTCAGGCGACCACCTGGGCCTCGGTGGGATCACGTCGCTCGGCCAGCTGGCCAACGTCAAGGGCGTGGTCGTGGAAGCGGTGCCGCGGTCCGGGACGGCGGTGCTCAACGCCGACGATACCCACGTCTACCGGATGGGCCGCCACTGTGCCGGCCGGGTCGTGCTCTTCAGCATGGCCACAGAGAAGGGCGAGGACGGGTTCGATCGCGTCGACGGCCACACGAGCCGCGGCAACGCGGCGTTCTGCCTGGAGCCGACGGCGGAGGGCGAGCTGATCGTCCTGCGCCTCGGGAGCCGCAAGATGCCCGTCCTGTACACGCACCTCATCCCTGCAACCTTCGGCGGGAGGGCGCGGATGAACGTGGCCAACGCGCTCGCTGCCGCCGCCGCCGCGTGGGCCGCCGGCGCGCACCTGCACGACATCCGCCAGGGCCTCCGCACGTTCACGACGTCGTTCTTCCAGGCACCCGGCCGGCTGAACCTGCTCGACGTCGGCGGAGTCCGCGTGGTGATCGACTACTGCCACAACGTCGACGGTATGCGCCAGCTCGCCGATTTCGTGACCCGGATGATGGTCGAGCCACAGACGAAGGCCGGGCGGCTCCGTACCTCCGGACCGGGCGCCCGATCCGGCCGGGCGATCGGCGTGATCGGCATCCCGGGTGACCGCCGCGACGAGGACCAGCGCGAGTACGGGGCCATCGCGGCCGGTGCCTTCGACGAGATCGTCGTGCGCGAGGACAAGAACCTGCGAGGCCGTCAGCCGGGTGAGACGGCCACGAACGTGCTCGAGGGCGTGCGCGCCGCCAAGGCGGCCGGCACGGCACGGACGACCCGGGCCGACAAGGTGCTCGAGGAGATGACCGCGGTCCGGACCGCGCTGCGGCGCGCCATTCCGGGCGATCTGGTCGTGTGCTGTGTCGACGACGCGATCGGCGTGTATCGCGAGGCGATGGCCGCGGGCGGTGCGTCGCGCGGCGGTACCGCCTTCGCGGACCCCGGCGAGCTCGAGGCGCCGGACGGCTAGGTACCGCCGGACGGCGAGGGCACCGGCCGACGGCTAGCTCCCGCTGTCGGAGCCTCGGACCCGGGCCATGTACGCGGCGGCCTGGGCGCGCCGTTCGAGGTTCAGCTTCGCGAGGATCGAGCTGACGTAGTTCTTGACGGTCTTGTCCGACAGGAACACGTCCGCCGCGATCTGCTTGTTGGTCTTGCCCTCGGCGACGAGGAGCAGGATCTTCTGTTCCTGCGAGGTCAGCTGGGCCAGCTCGTCCGGTTGGTCGGCCGTGGCGATGCGCCGGATCCGCTCGAGGACCCGCCCTGTCACGGCCGGGTCGAGCAGCGATTCGCCGCGACCGACGGCTTCGAGCCCGGCGACCAGGTCGCGCGCGCGCACCTGCTTGAGGAGATAGCCGCTTGCACCGGCGACGATCGCCGAGAGGACGGCGTCCTCGTCGGGATAGCTCGTCAGCATGACCACGCGGGTGTCGGGCATCTCGGCCCGGATCTCGCGGCAGGCCTCGATCCCGGAGCCATCCGGCAAGCGGATGTCCATGACGATGAGATCGGGACGGAAGCGACGAGCGGCGGCGATCGCCTCGGCGACGGTCCCGGCTTCGGCCACGACCTGGAACTCCGGGCGGCGACCGAGCAGGGCGACGAGTCCCTGGCGCACGACCTCGTGGTCGTCCACGATCATCAGGGTCAGCGCCGGGGTCGCGCCGGGCTCGGTCTCGAAGGGGAGGTCGGTCTCGGACGGGAGGTCGGTCTCGGACACGTGGACTCCTAACCGCCGCTGGGGAGTCGGACGATGACCCGGGTGCCCGCGCCCGGCCGGCTCTCGATCGCCAAAAGGCCCCCGATCTCGGCGACTCTCGCCCGGGTGTTCGCCAGGCCCTGGTGGCCGAGCTTTACCACCCCGGCGGGGTCGAACCCCACGCCGTTGTCCTCGATGACGAGCTCGAGGGTGGTCCCATCGTCCGGGGTGGTCAGCTCCAGGCTCGCACGGCTCGCGCGCGAGTGGCGGGCGACGTTGCTGAGCGACTCGCTGACGATGGCGAGCAGGTGCCCGGTCACCTCGGTGGCCGGTTCGGGCAGGGCGTCCGGCACCCGCAGCTCGAGGTCGACGATCATGTTGTGACGGTATTCCTCCACGAGCGA
>JAXDKY010000422.1:0-5930 GCA_034666885.1 Chloroflexota bacterium | reverse complement strand
TGGAGGACGTCGGCGAGATGGTTCTCGACGGCCCCCTCGAGGTGCCGATCGCCGATCTGGCGGCACAGCTCCGCGGCGGCAACGCCATGTCCCAATCCTTCGTCGACGTCGCCCGCCGCGGCCTCGGCGAGGGCGAGGCCGGTCAGGGCCGCGACCCGCGCTGTCGGGTCGTCCGGGTCGCTGGCAGCCACGGCTCGCTCGGATTCCGCCCGGGCCGTCGGGGCGTCGCCCGACGCCAGCGCGATCAGGCCGAGTGAACGATGGGCGGCACCGATCGCCGCCGTGTCATCCGCTGCCGCGGCCGTCTCGAGCGCCCGTCGCGCAGCACCGAGGGCACCCGCCAGATCCCCGGCGAGTCGCAACACGACGCTCTGGTCCACGAGGATGCGCGCCATCGAGGCCGGCTCCGTCGCCCCGGCCAGCGCGGCCTCGAGATGTCGAGCCGCGGCGACGAGATCGCCGCGTCGCAGTTGCGCACCGGCGATGAGCCGCTCGATCTCCGGGAGATCCGCCTCGTCCGCGGCCGCGGCGGCCGCCTCGAGGGCGGTGATCGCCCCGGCGTAGTCGCCCAGCCGTGTCCGCAGCCGGCCGATCGCCCCGCGCAGACCGGCCACGTCGGGATGCCCGAGCGATAGCGCGGCCTCGTCGTGGTCGATCGCCTCGCGATTCGCGAAGACCGCCGCCGCGCGCGCCCCGGCCAGCCGGAACGCCTCGGCCGCCTCGACGGTCCGGCCACCGTCCCGTTCGTGCGCGGCGATGAGCGCGAGGCGGGCCAGGTCGTCGCGGCCACTCCCGGCGAGGTCGAGTCGCAACGCCTCGGCCACGCGGCGATGCAGCAGCCGTCGGCGGGTCAGGCTCGTCGACTCGTAGGCCAGGTCGCGCAGGCCGCCGTGGGCGAAGTCGAACCCGGTCCCGGCCTCCCGGATGAGGCCGCGCCGAAGGGATTCGTCGAGGGCATCGACCGTCTCGCCTTCCGACCGGCCGCTGGCATGTCGCACGGTCCCCAGGTCGAAGGAGCGCCCGATGACCGATGCAGCGGCGAGGACCTGCGCCGCGGTCTCACCCGCGCTCGCCAGGCGGCCACGGAGCACCGCTCGAACCCCCAGCGGCATCGTCGCGAGGGTCAGGTCGCCGGCGGCGAGCGCCTCGACGACGTAGAGCGGCAGGCCCTCCGAGGCTTCGAGCAGACGATCGATCAAGGCGGGGTCCGAGGTCGTTGGCGCCGCAAGCTCGGCCACGGCCTCGCGGTCCAATCGCCCGAGCTCGACGACGAGTGCGGGCGGCGTGACGAGTCGCTGGACCACGGCCACCGTGGACTCGTCGAGGTCCTCGGGTCGCCAGGCCAGGAGCAGGAACAGCGGCCGCTCCGCCAGCCTCCGAGCGAGGTAGGCGAGCGCTTCGAGGGTGGCGCCGTCGGCCCATGCCAGGTCGTCGATCCAGAGGCAGCCCGGAACGGGCCCGGCAGTCAGGGCGGCCAGGCCGTCGGCGATGGCCGACACGAGTCGCGCATGAGCGCCCGGGCCGTCGGCGCTGCCACGAGCCGTGCGGCGGCCCGGCTCGATCCCCGGCAGCAGCCGAGCGAGCTCGCGTCGGACGCCGGATCGCTCGAGTCGCTCGGTGGCCGTCGCATCGCCCATCGCCGCGCGCAGCAGCTCGACGATCGGACCGTAGGCGATGCCTCGCTCGCCGACGTAGGCGCGGGCCTCGAGGACCGTGCCTCCGTGACCGCGGATGTGGGCGACGACCGCCTCACCCAGCCTCGTCTTGCCGATCCCCGCCTCCCCCGTGATGGCCGCGATCCGGCCCGGTCCCGCCCCGATCCAGGTCGTGACAAGCGCGTCGAGCGCGAAACCCCGGCCGACGAGCGTTGTGGCGCTCGGGGAGACGTCGCCGGCCGCCGGTGGTTCGCGGAGGTCGGACCTGGCGGAGGTGGTCAGGGGTTCGGCGAGGACATCGGCGTCCCGGATCGCCTCGTACCGCGCGGTGGTCGAGGCGAGGGGCGCCACACCGAGCTCCCGGTCGAGGATCGCCACGCATGACCGGTACTGCCGCAACGCGGCAGCGCGATCCCCGGAGCGAGCGAACAGGTCGATGAGCCGGACGTGTCCGGCCTCGTCGAGCGGATCCAGGTCGAGCCGACGCGATGCCGCGCCGATCGCCGCCGGCAGGTCGCCCGCGGCCTCGTGCGCGCCAGCCAGGCGGTCGAGCGCGCTCATGACCGTGCGTTCGAGCGCGACGGCCCGCGCGGCGCGCCAGTCATCGAAGTCCGCGCTGTCGCGCAGGTTGAAGCCGGCCAGGAACGGGCCCCGTGCGAGCGCGGCCGCCGCGGCGAGCGACCGGCGAGCGTCGGAGCCGGCGAGCCGCTCCAGCTCCGCGACATCGACCCGCACCCCGGCCGGTGCGAGCGCGACCCTCGTCCGATCGACCAGCACCGAATCGCCCGTGGCGGCGCGGAGCGTCGAGAGCGTCCGGCGCAGGGCGCCGTGCGCCGCTGGCTGGTCGGCGTCCGGCCACAGCATCGCGGCCAGCTCGTCCCGTGCGAAGGCTCGACCCTCCGCTCCGAGGAGCGCCAGGATGGCGACGGCCTTCCGGGTGTCCACGACGAGCGGGGTGCCGTCCACCAGGATCTCCGGCGGGCCAAGGAGCCGGATGTCGAGGTGCGGAGGGGCGGCGACGACGGTCACGACGTAACGGTACCCACTCGCCGTCCAGTCCCGTAACGTTCCAGTGACGTCCGTGAGGGAGGATCGCACCATGTCCGAGACGTCCGTCGCGTGGGACTGACCCGTCGACAGCTGGCGCTCAGCACGGCTGGCGTCTTCGCTGTGCTCGCGGCCCTGCTCGTGTCCGCGTCGTGGCTGATTCGCCACGCAGCGATGTCGGATGTGTACCCGGGCGTCGGTGGGACCCTGGCGTTCACCCTGGTAGGCGTCACCATCCTCTGGCGACGACCCGGTCACGGCATCGGGCGCCTGACGCTGGCGATCGGCCAGATGCTCGCCGTCGGCGCCGGCGTCAACGCAGCCATCATCCTCGTGAACCCGCGCTGGGGGGCGTCGTCAGTGCTCCGGGCCATCGGGGATGTGGTCTCGCAGGGCCTGATCAGCAGCGCCTTGGTGGCCGGCATGGTCCTCGTGGTGGTCTGGTTCCCGGATGGTCGGCGTAGCAGCCGGCTCGGGGCCGCCGTCGAGGCGCTGGTCGGCATCGCCCTCGCCAGCATCGTCGTTGGCGCCCTCATCGCCTGGCTCGCGGAACGATCCGACGGCGCCGGCCTCGATCCGTGGGTTCTGAATGCGACCAACGGGCTTTCCGCTATCGCGCTGCTGGTGGCGCTTGCCCTGGCATTGCTCGATATCGCGCTGCGCTATCGCCTCGCAGATCCGGTGCGCAGGGCGCAGATCCGGTGGGTCCTGGCGGCGTCCGCGACCAGCGTCGGCCTGCTGGTACTGCTCGTTCTCTTCGGCGAGCAGGTACCCGGCCTGTGGGACCTGTTCTTCGCGGCGACGATCCTGCCGGCCATCGCCATCGCGATCGCGATCACTCGATACCGCCTGTATGACATCGACCGGATCATCAGCCGATCGATCGCCTATGGGGCGGTGACGGTCGTCCTGATCACCGTCCTCGGCATCGGGATCGTCGGGCTGCAGTGGATCCTCACCCCCGTCACCGGCGGAGACACGCTCGCGGTGGCCGGTTCGACCCTGATCGTCGCCACGTTGTTCAACCCGCTGCGCACGAGGATCCAGTCCCGGGTCGACCGTCGCTTCCATCGCGCCCGCTACGACACCGACCTCACGATCCAGGAGTTTTCTGGCCGGCTGCGCGATGAGCTCGACCTGACGACGCTGACCGGCGAACTGCAGCGGGCCACGATGACCGCAGTCGAACCCGCGTCCACCGCGGTCTGGCTTCGATCGGCGGCCGGGCGATGACAGCACGCCTAGCCCGGCCGTTCGCGATCGTCGGTTGCGTCCTGGCGCTCGTCGGCGCCGTCGGCGCGACCGTGCTCCGCATCGTCGACCCTGTCCCGCTTCTGCCCGGCACGTTCGGCTTCAGTGGCACGGCGCTTGTCGGGTTCGAGCTCCTCGGCGTCACGTTCGCTTCGGTCGGTGTGTTACTCGTCGTCCGCCGGCCTGGGAATGCGGTCGGCTGGAGCATGGTGCTGATCGGCGACGGGTACGCGCTCGGAGGCTTCGCGGCGGCGATCACCTGCTCGGCGGTGGCGGACGGTCCCGCCGGTGCAGAGGCGGCCAGGTTCGCCGCCTGGTTCACCGTGTTGTTCACGACGATCGGTGGTCTCGTCTTCGGACTGGGATTCATCTTCCCGACCGGCCGAGGCCACACGCGGACCTGGGACCGACTGATTCGACTCGGGGCGGTCACCTGGCCGTCCATGTTCGCGATCTTCTTCCTGATCCGACCGGGCCCGCTCCACCTCTTCCCGACGCTCGACAACCCATTCGGCTTCGGCCCGGACCTGCGGCCGATCTTCGGGCCCCAGGTGTCGCAGGTCATCGCATCGGCCGCCGCGGCGTTCGTTCCGATCCTCGGGCTGTCGCTCGTCTCGCGCTATCGCATGGCGGACGCGATCGGACGGCAGCAGCTCAAGTGGTTCGCCCTTGCCCTGCTCGCGGCGATCGCCGGCGTCGCCGTGGCGGCGGTTGGCGCGGTCGTAAGCGAGCGGCCCCCTGAGACGGGACTGGTCGTGTTCGGGTTCACCGGAGCGCTGGTGCCCGTGGCCATCGGCATCGCCATCCTGCGCTATCACCTCTACGACATCGACCGAATCATCAGCCGGACGATCGCATACGCGCTAGTCAGCGCGATCCTAGTGGGTGTATTCGGCTCGATCATCGTGGTCCTGTCGACGGCCCTGTCGACATTCGCCCAAGGCCAAACGATCGCGGTGGCAGCTTCGACGCTCGCTGCCTTCGCCATCTTCCAGCCCCTCCTCCGTCGAGTCCGGCGCAACGTGGACCGGCGCTTCAACCGGGCGCGCTACGACGCCGAGCAGACCGTGGCGAGGTTCTCCGATCGGCTTCGCGACGACATCGACCTGGGGGGCCTGAGTAGCGATCTCGACACAACGATCCGCGATGCGATCTCGCCGAGGTCCGTCGCGATCTGGCTGCGCGAGACGCACCGATGAGGCCCTGGATCCGCGAGGCGAGTGCGTGACCACGCGCCGGATGCCCGTTGTCGCGGTTGCGTGGCTGGCCGCCGTGGCGGGCGGCGTCGCGCTGCTGTTCGCCGCGAGGACGGCGACCGGACTAACGGGCGGGGAGATCTCTCCGATCTTCGTCGGGGTTGCACTGGCGGTCATCACCGACGGGTGTGTGGGTGCCGGACTGGTCCTCCGGCGGCCCGGGAACGTCATCGGCCTCCTCCTTCTGGCGGTCGCCATCGTCATCGTGGTCACATTCCTCGGGTTCTTCGTCGGGGCCATCCTGACCGAACAACGGGGCCGGCAGGATGTCCTCGCAGGGCTCGCGTCGTTGATCGGCCCACTGGGGATCTTTCCCAGCCTGATCGCCGCGGGCCCACTGATGGCCATCGTCTTCCCGGACGGACGACTACCTGGCCCGCGCTGGAGATGGCCGGTCGCGGCGATCGTCGGAGCGCTCGTCGTCGGTTCGGCGATCGTGGTTGTCCGCCCCGGACCGATCGGGGCCAGCCTGGCCGACAACCCGCTCGGCCTGCGCGGGTTCACTGGCTCGGAGCCGTTCTGGTCCTTCGGGGAAACCCTCGCTGCGGCGACGCTGCCGTTCACGCTCCTCCTGGGCTTCGCGGCGGTGATCATCCGGTTCCGCCGCTCTGAGACTGTCGAGCGGGCGCAGCTGAAGTGGTTCGTCGCGGCCAACGTCGCCGTCGGCGCACTGCTCATGCTCAGCTTCGCCGATGACGCATTGAAGGCGACGCGACCGACG
>JAXDKY010000421.1:0-2736 GCA_034666885.1 Chloroflexota bacterium | reverse complement strand
CCGATCGGCCACGGGCTGGCCCGCAAGGCCGTCTTCGAAGGCGAGGCCACCAGCCGGGTCATCCGCCTGGCCGAGGCCGCCGAGGTGCCCGTCTACATCGTCCATTTGTCCGCGAAGGAAGCCCTCGAGGCCGTGCGCGACGCGCGTGACCGTGGCACCGCGGCGTTCGCCGAGACCTGCCCGCAATACCTGTTCCTGTCGCTCGACGACCTCGGGCACGGGTTCGAGGGCGCCAAGTACGTCTGCTCACCGCCGCTGCGCACTAAGGACCACTGGGAGGAGCTCTGGAAGGGCCTCGTCAAGGACGACCTCCAGGTCGTCTCGACCGACCACTGTCCGTTCGACTTCGAGGGCCAGAAGGACCTGGGTCGCGGCGACTTCCGCAAGATCCCGAATGGGCTGCCGGGCGTCGAGGACCGCGTCGACCTGCTCCATGACGGTGGTGTCGTCGGTGGCCACCTGACCCGCGAACGCTGGGTCGAGGTCATCTCGACCGCCCCGGCCAAGCTGTTCGGGATGTATCCGCGGAAGGGATCGGTCAGCGTCGGCGCCGACGCCGATCTCGTCGTCTACGACCCCGCGCGCAAGCGCACGATCTCGGCCAAGACCCATCACATGGACGTCGACTACTCGTGCTACGAGGGCCGGACCGTCCAGGGTGCGAGCGACATCGTGCTGTCCCGCGGCTCGGTCATCGTCCGCGATGGGCAGTTCACCGGCCAGAAGGGTCACGGCCGGTTCGTGAAGCGCTCGCCCGCGGACTTCGCCCGGATCAGCTGACCGCCATCTTCCGGACAAAGAACGGACCCGTCGGATCTGGTCCGGCGGGTCCGCCTGGAGGTTCAGATATGCCGGTTTCCCCCGTTCGGCCGCTGGGGCTCTAGGCGGTGTCGGCCGGCCGGCGGGCGAAGACCCGCAGCAGGGCCAGGATGAGCAGCTCGACCAGCGTCCAGCCGATGAGCGCGACCAGCGCCGCGATATCGAACTTGGACTGGCCGGCGGTCACGCGATCGATCGCGAACATGCCGCGGAACGGATCAACGAAGGGATCGGTGACGCTCAGGATGAAGCCGACAACGTCGTTGCCGGCGTTGGCCACGAGCAGCAGCAGGATGATCCGCAGGATCAGCAGCGCCTGCAGGACGCCGAAGATGAAGGTCACCACGCGCATGATCGTGGCCAGGCCGCTCGGGCCGGCGGGGACGTAGGCACGCTCCGTGGTTCGGACGGACGCGGCCTGGACGGGCGGCGCAGCCGGATCCGTGTAGGTGGGCGCTGCGGCGGGCGCGGCCGGGTCGACGGTCGTGGACTCTCGGGTGGTGGTTCGCTCGTAATCGGTCATGGGTGGCCCTCCTGGGTCAGGCTGAGGGCCAGATCGTGCGCCGCGACCCATCGAGGATGTGTCGCATGCGTGCACGGGGACCTGACAAGGGTATCGCAGCGGTCGAACCAGATCGCCGTAACCGCCCGACCTCGGGCTGTGGCTAGGCCCGTCGCTACAATCCCCCGCGATGGTCTTCTCCTCGGTCACGTTCCTTTTCTTCTTCCTGCCCGCCGTCCTGGTCGCCTACCACCTCACACCCAAGCCGCTGCGCAACCTCGTGCTCGTCCTGGCCAGCCTGCTGTTCTATGCGTGGGGGGCGGGCTGGATCGTGGTCGTGCTCGTGGGCTCGATCGCGCTCAACGGCTGGTTCGGGCTCGGCATCGAGCGCGCCATGGAAGGCGGTTGGCGCCGCCGAGCGCAGTCGATCCTGGCGGTGGCGGTGGTCTTCAACGTCGGGCTGCTGGCGTGGTTCAAGTACGCGAATTTCGCGGTCGATACGCTCGATGGGGCGCTCGGCGCGGTCGGGATCGCCGGGCCGCCGTGGACGACCGTGGTGCTGCCCATCGGCATCTCGTTCTACACGTTCCACGCGCTGAGCTACCTCGTCGATATCTATCGCGGAACGGCGCGCCACCTGTCGAACCCCATCGACTTCGCGCTGTACATCGTCTTCTTCCCCCAGCTCGTGGCCGGCCCGATCGTCCGCTTCCACGAGATCCGCGACCAGCTCCTGGCCCGGACCGAGACCGCTGACAAGTTCGCCTCCGGGGTCTATCGCTTCTGCCACGGCCTGGGCAAGAAGGTGTTGATCGCCGACACGGTGGCCCCGGTCGCCAATGCCGCCTTCGCGACCCCGACCGGAGAGCTGAATACGATGACGGCCGTGGTCGGAGTCGTGGCCTACGCCGTGCAGCTCTATTTCGATTTCAGCGGCTACACGGACATGGCGCTCGGGATCGCGATGATGTTCGGCATCCACCTGCCGGAGAACTTCGACCGACCGTACGCGTCGCGCTCGATCACGGAGTTCTGGCGACGCTGGCACATGTCGCTGTCACGCTGGTTTCGGGACTACCTGTACATCCCGCTCGGCGGCAATCGCGGGTCGTCGTGGCAGACGTACCGGAACCTCGTGATCGTCTTCCTCATCGTCGGGTTATGGCACGGCGCGGCCTGGACCTTCGTGCTGTGGGGCGCCTTCCATGGCGTGATGCTGCTGATCGAGCGGGCGAGCGGCGTCGGTCGCGGCGATGACGCGGGGGCCGGGCGCCAGCTGCTTGGACGTGTCCGGACGATCGGCCTCGTCCTCTTCGCTTGGATCCTGTTCCGCTCGCCGGACCTGCCGTACGCGCTCGGGTTCATGGGCGCCCTCCTGCGGCCGGGCGGTGGCCTGACCCTGGACGTGGCATTCG